>NZ_JBFBAD010000057.1:0-67928 GCF_040682075.1 Actinoplanes sp. NPDC051411
ACGCGTACCCGCATCGTCGACGACATCTTCACCCGGATGCCCGAGGTCATCCCGGCCGTCGCCGAGACGGTGGCCTTCGGGCGGGTCGGTGAGCCCGAAGACATCGGCCGGGTCATCGCCCTCCTGCTCGACGACGCCGCCGCCTGGGTCACCGGCCAGGTCGTCGAGGCATCCGGCGGCCAGGGCCTCTGATCGCCCGGGCCTGAGGTGGTCAGCTTTCGAGGACGCGCTCCATCGCGGCCCGCGAGCGCCGCGTCAGCCTCAGGTAGCGGTCAACGAACTCGCCCGGGTCGCCGCCGCCCAGGATCTGGACGGCGCCGGCCAGTTCGGGGCCGTGGGTGGGGAGCTGGTCGGTCGGGCGCCCCCGCACCAGGGTGAGGGCGTTGCGCACCTGGGCGGCCAGGGTCCAGCCGGCGGTCATCGCGGCCGCGTCGTCCTTGTCGACCAGTTTGGCCTTCCGTTCCGCGGTCAGGGCCTCCAGCGTGCGGGTCCGGCGCAGGTCGGGCCGCGCGTCGGCGTGCCGCAGCTGCATCAGCTGGACCGCCCACTCGACGTCGGCCAGTCCGCCCCGGCCCAGCTTGGTGTGGGTGTTGGGGTCGGCGCCCCGGGGCAGCCGCTCGGTCTCGACCCGGGCCTTGATGCGGCGGATCTCGATGACCTGCTCGCGGCTCAGGCCGCCGGCCGGGTAACGCATCGTGTCGGCGAGTGTCTCGAACTCGCGGCCCAGCGACTCGTCGCCGCAGACGAAGCGGGCCCGCAGCAGCGCCTGCGCCTCCCACACCTTCGACCAGCGGGCGTAGTACTGCTGGTAGGCGTTGAGGCTGCGTACGAGCGGACCTTGCCGGCCCTCGGGCCGCAGGTCGGCGTCGATGCCGAGTGGCGGGTCGGGCGCCGGCGAGGTCAGCAGCCGGCGCAGTTCCTCGGCGATGGCGTGGGCGTCGGCCGCGGCCGACGCCGAATCGGAGGAGTAGACGAAGAGCACGTCGGCATCGGACGGGTAGCTCATCTCGTATCCGCCCAGGCGGCCCATCCCGATGATCGCGAAGCGCCCGTCGAACGGCCGGGAGGACCGGGCGATGGAGAGGGCGGCGTTCAGCGTGGCGTCGGTGACATCGGACAGGGCGATGCCGACCGCGTCCACGTCCAGCGGCTGGGCCGGCGCCAGATCGCCGCCGCGGCTCAGGATGTCGGCGCAGGCGATCCGGAACAGTTCGCGGCGACGGCGGGCCCGGACGGCCGCGACCGCCTTGTCGGGGTCGCCGGCATAGCGCGCGGCCGCGTTGTCGAACCCGTCCATCAGCGACGAGCGTGACCGCGGCTGCAACTCGGCGTCGTCGGCCAGCAGCCGCAGCGCCTCCGGGTCGCGGGTGAGCAGGTCCGTCGCGTACCGGGAGAGGCTGAGCACCCGGGCGAGGCGCCGGGCCACCGGGCCGGCGTCCCGCAGCAGTCGCAGGTACCACGGGGTGCTGCCCAGTTTGTCGGAGACGTGGCGGTAGTTCAGCAGGCCGCGGTCGGGCTCCGGCGCGTCGGCGAAGTCCTGCAGCAGCATCGGCAGCAGAGTGCGCTGAATGGCCGCCGTACGGGTGACTCCACCGGTCAGCGCCTGCAGATGGCGCAGGGCCGCGGCCGGGTCGGCGAAACCGAGGATCTCCAGCCGCCGGTGGGCCGACTCGGGGGTCATGCGCAGCTCTTCGGCCGGCACCCGGGCGACCGCTTCGAGCAGGGGCCGGTAGAGCAGCTTGACGTGCAGCCGGCGTACCTGGGCGGCGTGCCCGACCCAGTCGGCCCGGAACGCCTCGACCGCGTCCTGGCCGGGCATCGCCGTGTAGCCGAGCGCCGCCGCCAGCCAGCGCAACCCGGCCGGATCGTCGGGCACCGTGTGCGTACGCCTCAAGCCCTGCAATTGCAGGCGGTGTTCGACGCCGCGCAAGAACCGGTAGCCCTTCAGCAGGGTCTCCCCGTCCTGCCGCCCGACATAGCCGCCCGCGACCAGCGCGCGAAGCGCGGGGAGCGTGCCCGGCACCCGCAGGCTCTCGTCGACCCGGCCGTGCACCAGTTGCAGCAGCTGGACCGCGAACTCGATGTCGCGCAGCCCGCCCGGCCCCCGCTTGATCTCGCGGTCGACCCGGTCCTTGGGCACGTTCTCGATGATCTTGCGGCGCATGTCGCGGACGTCGTCGACCGCCTCCGGGCGCTCGGCCGCGTGCCAGACCAGCGGCGCCAGATCGTCGATCCACTCCTTGGCCAGTTCGAGATCGCCGGCCGCCGGGCGCGCCTTGAGCAGGGCCTGGAACTCCCAGGTGCGGGCCCACCGGCGGTAGTAGGCCTGGTGGCTGGCGAGCGTGCGGACCAGCGGGCCACGGCTGCCCTCGGGGCGCAGCGCGGCGTCGACCGGCCACGCGACCTGCCCGCCGATCTCGATCAGCCGGGCGGCGACGGTGGTGGCCGCGCTCAGGTCTTCGTCGCCGCGGGCGACGAAGATGACGTCGACGTCGGAGACGTAATTGAGCTCGTTGCCGCCACACTTGCCCATCGCCACGACGGCGAGATGAGGATCGGCCGGCAAACCGGCCACCGCGATGCCGTACGCCGCGGCCAGGGTCTCGTCGGCCAGACGAGACAGCGCGGCCATGGTCGGTTCGAGGCCCCGCCCGCCGGTCAGGTCGGCCGCGGCGATCCGCAACAGGCTCGCCCGGTAGGCCCGTCGCAAAGCCGGCACCGTGGAAAGGTCGCCTCTCAGCCCGCCCTCGGCGTTCGGCGGCAGCCCGCTCTTGCCGGTCGCCAGCACCGGCCACTGGTCCGGCTCGGCGACCAGGTGATCGCCGAGGGCCGACGACGCCCCGAGCACCGCGACCAGCCGCCGCCGCAGCCCGTGGTCCTTGCTCAGCGCCTCGAGCAGCGCGTCCGTCGCCTCGTTGGCCACGATCTCGCCGGCCGGCCCGGTGACCTTCTGCCCGTTTTCGCGGGTGGCCGCCCGGCCGACCGCGTCGACGATGCGGTGCAGCTGGCGCAGGGCCAGGTTGGGGTCGGCCGCCTTGGACAGCGAGTGCAGCAGTTCGGCCGCGTCGGTGCCGGCCGGGCCCTGCGCCTCCGGATCCCACAACCGCAGCCCCTTGGGCCCGAGCAGCTCGTCGGCCCGGATCCCGTCGTCGGTGAAGCCGTACCGGGCCAGCCGGCTGAGCCTGTTCACTGCCCCAGCAGCGGAAGCGTGCGGCCGGTGCCGGCGTCGGGGATGTCGGCGTCCGGCAGTTCGCCGCGCATCAGAGCGGCGAAGCGAGCCGCGAACGGCTGCCACACCTCTTCCACGTCGGCCAGGATGCCGGCGGTCGCATAGACCACCGCCTCGGGATCGAAGCCCAGCTCGGCGAGCGTGGCGGCGTCGTCGGCCACCCAGTGCTCGATCATCGCCGTGTCGCACTCGATGTGGAACTGCAGGCCCCACGCCCGGTCGCCGAGCCGGAACGCCTGGACCGGGTAGCGGCTCGACGCGGCGAGCAGGACCGCCCGCAGCGGCAGCTCGGTGATCTCGTCGCGGTGCCACTGGATCACGTCGGGCAGCAGCGGCACCCACTTGAACAGCGGGTCGGTGTCGGCCGCGTCGCGCTTGCCGACCAGCCCGGGCCCGATCTCGGGACCCGAGGTGCTGCGCTCGACCAGGCCGCCGTGGGCCTGGGCCAGGAGCTGCGCACCGAGGCAGAGGGCCAGCGTCGGCACCCGGTTGCGGACCGCCTTGCGCAGGAGACCCTCCAGCTCCGGGAACCAGGGCGCGCCGGGCGCGCCGTCGGGCTTCGCGTACGCGTTCTGATCGCCCCCGAGCACGATGAGCCCCAGGTAGTCGTCGAGGCTCTCGGGCAGCGCGTCGCCGGCGTGCGGGCGCAGCACGGTCAGCTCCAGCCCGGCCTCGGTCAGCCACTCCCCCAGCCGGCTCAGGTCGTCGTTCGGATCATTCTCGATGACAAGTGCGGTTCCCACGGATCGAGGCTATCGCCTCGTCAGGAATTCGCGGATCGCAGCCAGCCAGTCGCCCGAGTTGTCGAACTGGGGCATATGCCCGGCTTCGGCAATGGTGGCCAGCTCGGCGCTCCCCACTTCGCCCACCAGCCGCCGCGCCGCCGCGAGCGGAAACGCCATGTCGTGCTCGCCGTGCAACACCAGCACCGGATGGCCGGTCAAAGCCCCGACCGGGTCCGGCGGGCGCGCCGGCTTCAGCTGGCCTTCGGCGTACGGGCGATCCCACGCGCTGGAGAAGCGCACGCCTCGAAGCACCGCCCGCCACTCGTCGGCCCGGTCCAGCCGCCAGATCGTGGTCGCGATGTCGGCCTCGGCCATCGCCCGGGCCAGCGCGCCGTCCTCCCGTTCCCACGCCGGATCCGTCCAGTCAACGCCGCCGCCCGGTTTCGAGGCGACCGGATAGGCCGTGGTCGAGCTCAGGATCAGCACCCGCGCAGGTCGAAGAAGACCACGTGCCGGATGTCCCGCAGTTTCGAGGCCGGCAACAGATAGGAGTGGTCCCAGCCCGGGCCGCCGTGCACGATCACGAGCATCGGCAGCGCCGGGTCGCCGAAACGGCGCACGAACAGGTCGACACCGTTGATGCGCTCGGTACCGTGCACGCAAATGACCCTAGGGGGTGTGATGACCGAGGCGGCTCCGGACGTCCGGGTGTCGACGTTGGAACTCTTCTTCGACCTCGTCTTCGTCTTCGTGATCACCCAGCTGGCCGACGCGCTGGCCGAGCACCTCACCCTGGCCAGCCTCGGCAACACGGTCCTCATCCTGGCCGTCGTCTGGTGGATGTATTCGGGCTATGCCTGGCTCACCAACGCGATCGCCCCCAACAGCACCATCCGGCGCACGCTCCTGCTCACCGGCATGGCCGGCTTCCTGGTGATGGCGCTGACCATCCCGGGGGCGTTCGGCGAGTACGGCTGGCTGTTCGGCGTCAGCTACCTGGTCGTCAACATCGTGCACTTCACGCTGTTCATGGGCGTCGACCAGGGCCGGGCCCGGGCGATGCGCCTGCTCGGCCCGCTCAACATCCTGGCCGCCCTGCTCGTGCTGGCCGGCGGCCTGGTGCACGAGCCCTACCGCCATCTGCTCTGGGTGGCCGCCCCGGTCCTGCAGATCACCGCGAGCTACCTGCACCGCATCGAGATGCACGAGATCGCGGCCGGGCATTTCGCCGAGCGGCACGGCCTGGTCATCATCATCGCGATCGGCGAGTCGATCGTCTCGATCGGCGTCGGCTTCGCCGGGGTGCACCTGAGCTGGGGCCCGATCCTGGTCGCGGTCCTCGGGCTCTGCATCGCGTACTACCTCTACTGGTTCTATTTCGCCGGCGACGACGAGCGCGGCGCCCGCGTCCTGGCCAACACCTCGCAGCCGCTGCACCGGGCGCGACTGGCGTTGCAGGCCTGGGGCTACGCGCACTACCCGATGCTGCTCGGCATCATCGTCGCGTCGGTCGGCATCAAGATGACGGTCAGCCACGCCACCGGCCCGCTGCACTGGGGCCAGGCGTCGGCCCTCGGCGGCGGCGTTGCGCTCTACCTGCTCGGCCACGCGGCGTTCCTGGCCCAGCTGCGGCTGCGCGGCGTCCCGCACCGGCTGGTCGCGGCGGCGCTCGCCCTGGCGACGATCCCCCTCGGCCACTGGGTCGCTCTCGCCCAGCTGATCGCCCTGCCGCTGGTCATGGTCGTCACCGCGATGGTCGAGGACCTCCCGGAGGTGCGCCGCACCGGCTCGACCGCGATCGGCACCTTCGGCCGCATCCCGACCAGCGAGGAATCGTGAATCCGCCGCCCTGGACGCTGCGCTCCGCCGTCGCCGCCGACCTCGAAGTGCTCGCCGAACTGCGGGCCGCCGTGCTGCGCTCCGATCTGGAACGTCTCGGCCGCTACGACGAGCACCGGGTGCGGCAACGGTTGCGCGACTCGTTCTCGCCCGCCCACACGTCGATCATCCTGTCCTCGGGCGACCTGGCCGGGAGCATCACGCTCCGCCCGGACACGGACGGCCGCCAATTGCTCGAACACTTCTACCTCGACCCGCGGCTGCAGGGGCGGGGGCTGGGCTCGGCCGTACTGAAGACGGTGCTGGACCGAGCCGATTCGCGCGACCAGACGGTGGGTTTGGATGTGCTGCAAGGCAGCGCCGCGCGGCGTCTCTACGAGCGGCACGGCTTCGTGGTCGAGTCGGAGGACCCGATCGACGTCTTCATGGTCCGCACGCCGCGCGGCCGGCATGGCTGACGCCGCCGACATCGCGGCCTGTCCTCGCCGATCAGGCTATGCAGGCGCAGATGATGAGGGCGGCGCCGAAGTGGGCCGCCGCGCTGACCATCGCGCCGCCGTGGCGGTCGGGGGTGCAGATGACCTCGCCGAGTTTGCCCGGGGTCATCCAGTCGAGGACGAGGAAGGCCAGGCCCATGATGGCGATCCCGACGATGCCGAAGATGACCGTGGAGGCCAGGCCCTGGCCGAACGAGTCGTAGCTGGTGAAGATCGCGGTGAAGACGATCGCCGCGATGCCCAGCTGGTTGGCCGCGAGCAGCAGCGAGGCGTTGGGGTTGCGGTCGACCCAGATCAGGTCGCGGAGCTTGCCCGGCGTGAGCAGGTCGATCAGAACGTAGCCGAGCGCCATCAGGCCGATGCCCACGACGCCGAAGACGATGCTACGGCCGGCACCCTCGAGCAGATCTTGCAGCACGGGCTCTCCCAAGAACGACTGACGAAACGTCAGAGCGCAAGATAGCGCTGTCGCTCGTACGGCGTAACCTCGCGGCGGTACTGCTCCCACTCCGAGCGCTTGTTGCGGAGGAAGAAGTCGAAGACGTGCTCGCCGAGCACCTCGGCGATCAGCTCCGACTTGCTCATCACGTCGATCGCCTCGGAGAGGTTTTCCGGGAGGGCGTCGTAGCCCATCGCCTTGCGTTCGGCCGGCGAGAGTGACCACACGTCGTCCTCGGCGCCCGGCGGCAGCTCGTAGCCCTCCTCGATGCCCTTCAGGCCGGCCCCGAGCAGGACCGCGAAGGACAGGTAGGGGTTGCTGGCCGAGTCGATCGAGCGGACCTCGACGCGGGCCGAGTTGGGCTTGCCGAAGGCGGGCACGCGGACCAGGGCCGAGCGGTTGAGGTGGCCCCAGCTGATGAACGCCGGCGACTCGGTGATCGTGTTGGGCAGCTGGAGCGGGAAGAGGCGCTTGTACGAGTTGACGTACTGGTTGGTCACCGCGGTGTATTCGCGGGCGTGGACCAGCAGGCCGGCGATGAACGCGCGGGCGGTCTTGGACAGTTTGGCCGGGTCGTCGGCGTCGTAGAACGCGTTGCGCTCGCCCTCGAACAGCGACAGGTGCGTGTGCATGCCGCTGCCGGGCTGGTCGGTGTAGGGCTTCGGCATGAAGGTGGCCCGCACGCCCTGGGAGAGCGCGACCTCCTTGACCACGTGCCGGAACGTCATGATGTTGTCGGCGGTGGTGAGGGCGTCGGCGTACCGCAGGTCGATCTCCTGCTGACCGGGGGCGACCTCGTGGTGGCTGAACTCGACCGAGATGCCGATGCGTTCGAGCGCGAGCACGGCCTGCCGGCGGAAGTCGCGGGCCACCGCGTGGTTGGTGTGGTCGAAGTAGCCGCCGGTGTCGACCGGGATCGGCAGGGCTCCGTCGAGCGGGCCGTCCTGGATCAGGAAGAACTCGACCTCGGGGTGGGTGTAGAAGGTGAAGCCCTTCTCGGCCGCCCGGGCCAGGGCGCGGCGCAGCACGTGGCGCGGGTCGGCCCAGGCGGCGCTGCCGTCGGGCAGCAGGATGTCGCAGAACATGCGGGCGCTCTCGCCGCTGACCCCGCCCTCGAACGGGAACACCTGGAAGGTGGTCGGGTCGGGCATGGCCACCATGTCGGACTCGTACACCCGGGCGAAGCCCTCGATGGCGGAGCCGTCGATGCCGATGCCCTCCTCGAACGCCGATTCGAGCTCGGCCGGGGCGACCGAGACGCTCTTGAGGGTGCCGAGCACGTCGGTGAACCAGAGCCTGACAAATCGGATGTCGCGCTCCTCGAGCGTGCGAAGCACGAACTCCTGCTGTCGGTCCACGTCCACCCCTAGAGAAGAAAGTCCCAGTCTTGCCCGATGCCGTTACGCCGAGGTTACGCGTGAAGAATAAGGGCATGCCCACGCTTCGGATCGCCCTGGCTCAGGTCAACTCCACGGTCGGTGACATCGCCGGCAACGCGGCGTCGGTGCGGCGATGGTCCCGGACGGCGGCCGACGCCGGGGCGCAGTTGGTCGCGTTCCCCGAGATGATGCTGACCGGCTACCCGATCGAGGACCTGGTTTTCCGCCAGTCGCTGGTCTCGGCCTCGGTGGAGGCGCTCGGGCAGCTCGCGGTCGACCTGGCGGCGGACGGGCTCGGGGATCTCGCCGTCGTCGTGGGTTATGTCGACGCCGACGGGCCGCCGGCGACCAGTGCCGGCGCGGTGCCGGGGCGGGGCCGGCGGGATGCCTCGGCGCTGCTGCTCGGCGGGGAGGTGGCGGCGACCTATTTCAAGCACCACCTGCCCAACTACGGGGTCTTCGACGAGGACCGCTATTTCGAGCCGGGTCAGGCGCTGACCGTGGTGCGTTTCGGCGGGGTCGACGTGGCGCTGACGGTCTGCGAGGACCTGTGGCAGGCCGGGGGGCCGTTCACCGCGGCTCGGCGGGCCGGTGTCGGGCTGGTTCTCAACATCAACGCCTCGCCCTATGAGCTGAACAAGGACGACGTGCGGCTGCCGCTGGTCCGGAGGCGGGCGGCCGAGGCGGGGGCGACCGTCGCGTATGTGAACATGGTCGGCGGCCAGGACGAGCTGGTCTTCGACGGCGACTCGATGATCGTGACCGCGGGCGGAGAGTTGTTCGCACGGGCGGGACAGTTCACCGAGGAGCTGTTGATCCACGACTTGTCCCTGCCGGCCGCGAACGTCGTGCCGAATCGGCCGGAAGAAGCGACCGTCGAACCCCCGCATTTCGAGCAGGCCATCGACGACGACATGTCGATCACCCGGGTCGTCGCGCGGATAGCCGCCCGTCCGCACAAAGGTGACAAATCGGACGGCGGCATCGCCGATCGGATCGCCGACGAGGAGGAGATCTGGTCGGCCCTGGTCCTCGGCCTCCGCGACTACGTCGACAAGAACGGCTTCCGCTCGGTCATCCTCGGCCTCTCCGGCGGTATCGACTCGGCCGTGGTGGCGACGATCGCGGTCGACGCGCTCGGCGCGGACCGCGTCTACGGCGTCTCGATGCCGAGCGGCTACTCCTCCGCCCACTCGAAGGACGACGCCCTGGAACTGGCCGACCGGACCGGCCTCGACTACCGGGTCGAGCCCATCCAGCCGATGGTCGACGCGTTCCTGGCCAACCTGTCGCTCTCCGGCCTGGCGGTGGAAAACCTGCAGGCCCGGGTGCGGGGCGTCATCCTGATGGCGCTGTCGAACCAGGAGGGCCACCTCGTGCTCACCACCGGCAACAAGAGTGAGCTGGCGGTCGGCTATTCGACGCTCTACGGCGACTCGGTCGGCGGCTTCAACCCGCTCAAGGACGTGCCGAAGACGATGGTCTACCGGCTGGCCCAGTGGCGTAATACGCAGAAGAACGCCCCGATTCCGGAGAACTCCATCACCAAACCGCCGAGCGCCGAACTCCGCCCCGACCAGAAGGACTCCGACTCGCTCCCGGAGTACGACGTGCTTGACCCGATCCTGGCCGGGTATGTCGACCACGACCTGGGCCGCGACGAGCTGATCGCGGCCGGCAACGACGAGGCGCTGGTCGACCGGGTGCTGCGGATGGTCGACCTGGCGGAATACAAGCGCCGCCAGTCGGCCCCCGGCACCAAGATCTCGGGCAAGGCGTTCGGCCGCGACCGGCGCCTGCCCATCACCAACCGGTTTCGCGAAGGGGTGTGACAACGTCCACTGATCGGGCGCCCTCCCCGGGTGGGACGATTTCTAGACCCGGGGACCGCCGATATGCGGCCTCGAGGGGAAGGAGAGAACCGAAATGTCGGATATTCCAACCTTGTACGGCGGCCCCGCTACCCGCCGCGTCCGCACCCGCGACCTGCAGAACGCCAAGCAGCGCGGCGACCGCTGGCCGATGCTCACGTCATACGACCAATACACCGCCTCGATCTTCGACCAGTCCGGCGTCCCGGTGCTGCTCGTCGGCGACTCGGCGGCCAACAACGTCTTCGGCTACGAGACCACCCTCCCGATCACCGTCGACGAGCTGCTGCCGCTGGTGAGGGCGGTCGTCCGCGCCACCAAGACCTCGCTGATCGTGGCCGACCTGCCGTTCGGCAGCTACGAGGAGGGCCCCACCCAGGCCCTGCG
This sequence comes from Actinoplanes sp. NPDC051411, assembly GCF_040682075.1. Taxonomy (NCBI): domain Bacteria; kingdom Bacillati; phylum Actinomycetota; class Actinomycetes; order Micromonosporales; family Micromonosporaceae; genus Actinoplanes; species Actinoplanes sp. NPDC051411. The sequence goes on from NZ_JBFBAD010000057.1 coordinate 10,367, forward strand.
CACCGCCGTCCGCTTCATGAAGGAGGGGGGCGCCCACGCGGTCAAACTCGAGGGCGGCCGGCGCGTGGCCCCGCAGATCGAGGCCCTGACCGGCGCCGGCATCCCGGTGATGGCCCACATCGGCTTCACCCCGCAGAGCGAACACACGATCGGCGGCTACCGCGTCCAGGGCCGCGACAACGAGGGCGCCGCGGTGCTGGCCGACGCCCGCGCGGTCGCCGAGGCGGGCGCGTTCGCGGTCGTCCTCGAGATGGTCCCCGGCGAAGTCGCGAAGTCGATCACCAAGGAGCTGCCGATCCCCACGGTCGGCATCGGCGCGGGCCCGGACACCGACGCCCAGGTCCTGGTCTGGCAGGACATGTCGGGCATGCGAACCGGCAAGGCCCCGCGCTTCGTCAAGCGCTACGCCGACCTGGCCGGCATCCTCACGGATGCCACGCGGCAATTCGCCGCCGAGGTCCGGAGCGGCGAGTTCCCCGCCGCCGAACACACCTTCTAAGAAGTACGGATCAGGCCGGGTCCCGTTCCGACCGCCGCGGCGGGTGGGTGGATGCGCCCCCTGCCGCCGCCGTCCGGCCGGGCCCGGCCGCCCACCCGGGCCCGGGCCACCCGATCGGAGCTGCGTGCTGCCGCCCCTCTGGGTGGGTATTCGCGGCGGATACTGGTGTCCGATCGACGGGTGACCGGTCCCAGACCGGCGTAGCCGCCCGCAAGAAACGAACTGCCGTCGCCAACTTCGAACGGCCCTGACGCCGACGCCGGCCGTCGAGGTCAGGCCTGCGGAGATGAGGGTGCCCATCAAGCATCCTCTCGACCTGCTCGCCAAGCTGCCCCGCCGGTGCAGCAAATCGGACAGGCTGCCGGCGAGTCAGGCCAGAACGATCTCGGCCGCCGCGGTCAGCAGGCGCGATTGCGCGTGCGGGCGCTTGGCCACCGGGCACGGCCAGCGGGCACGGCCAGCGGGCACGGCCGGTGGGCCGCTGTCGGCGGGCACGGCCGGCGGGCCGCTGTCAGCCGCACGGCCGGCGGGCCGCTGTCGGCGCGCACGGCCGGTGGGCCGCTGTCGGCGGGCACGGCCGGCGGGCCGCTGTCAACGCGCACGGCCAGCGGGCCGCTGTCAACGCGCACGGCCGGTAGGTACGGCCGATAGGCACAGCCGGCGGGCCGCTGTCAGCGCTGACGGCCGCTGGGCCGCCGCTGTCGGCCCGGCGATGGGCGCGGTCGATCGCGGTGAAGCCGGCGCGGGTGAGGCGCTGGGAGAATTCGTCGGCTGGCCGGAACTGCGCGGTGGTGACGGTGTGGTCGAACGGCGTCAGCTCCGGGCCGTCGCAGAAGCCGACGACCAGGGTGCCGCCCCGGGGGCAGGGCGCGGCGGAAACCGGCCGGCACGTCGTCGAGTTCGTGCGGCGGGCAGTGGATCAGGGAGTACCAGGCCGGGGTGCCGTCGGCGGCTTCGATCAAACCCACGCGGACGGAGACCTTCCGGTGGGCGGCGCGGGCGTAGTCGATGAATTCGGGCACCAGTCGCCGCCCAGCGAGTGCGGGTAGCCGGCGATCTGGCCCGGCCCGCACCCGAGGTCGAAGAGCTTGCCCGGCCGCCCACGAGGTCCGATGAAGGCGAGGTCGTCGGGATCCACCTTCTCGGCGCGGCCGAACAGGTCGACGTACAGATCAGCAACGCCGGCATACACCCGCCGGCCCCGGTTCGTCTCCACGGGTGCGCTAGAGGTTGATCTAGCCGGGACCGCGCCGGTCCCGGTGCGTTGTCAATTGCCCGTGGCTCTTGCCGAGTGACCGGCGAATTTCGTTGATCAGCGCCAACTGGGCCTCCGCCGGCCCTTGACTCGCGATCTTGAAGGCCTCGTCGGTGAGCGGGCGTACGGTCGTGTCGCGAGCCACCTGATCGAGAAATTCGCCGACCTTGACACCGAGCTCTTGGATTTTTGCGGCAACCTGAGGCGACGCCAGCAGTTTCGCCGACGCCAGCGTCGCGCTCCAGGCGCCCCAGTCGTAGTCCCAGCCGGACCGGTCGGCGTGGGCGCGCTTGAGCACCATCGAGAATTTGGCGTAGTGGCCCAGGAGATCGGCATAGCTGGCCAGCTGTTTGTCGAGAAGCCACTGATCTCTTTGATTCCGGCGGCTGACCCATCCACCGACGAGCACCCCGGCCGTCGCCGACAACGCGCCCACGGCGGTGGTCAGCAGGGGAACCCATACCGCCATGCGCCACCCACCTCCGTATCCGTTCGCCCGGCTCGCGAATCTCTCGCACGTAGGCAACGGCCGGAGCCCGGCGGCTCGACCGTGACGGTGCTGTAGGACTTGAATGATCCCAACGAGGCGCCCTACACGGCGAAGCGGGTCACGAGTGGACCACGGCGTCCGAACGTCCATACGGCGAGCGCGAAGCAGCAGAGCGCCGTTCCCGTGATCGTGACCGCTGTCCAGCCGCCCGCGGACCAGAGCGTGGTCGCGGCGGCCGAGCCGATCGCGGCGCCGATGAAGTTGCCGGTGGCCAGCGCGGTGTTGAGGCGGCTGCGGGCCTCGTGGGAGAGGGCGAACAGCCGCGCGCGGTTGAGGAGGGCCTGCGTCTGAAGGGCGACATCGATCGCGACGATCACGACGATGAGAAGCACGACGGACCGGCCGGCGAACGTTGCGACGACGAAGGCGCCGAGGGCGAGCGCCCAGGCCGCGCCGGTGGCCGGAAGTGACCAACCGCGGTCGTGCAGACGACCTCCGCGCAGGCCGGACAGGACACCGGCGAGACCGGCCAACCCGAACGATCCGATCACCGCTGCCGGGTACCGGAAGGGTGGGCCGCTGAGCAGGAACGTCAGCGCCGTCCAGAACAGCGAGAACACGGCGAACCCGGTCGCCGCCAGGACCAGCGTCCACCGGGCCGCACGCTCGCGCATGACCACCGCGCCGACCGAGGCGATGAGCCGTGGGTATGCCAGGCGCGTCCGCGGTGGCAGCGGTGGAATCGCGCGGTAGAGCAGGACCGCGAGCAGGACCGCGACGACCGCGGCGAGGGCGAAGACCGTACGCCACCCGGCGGCCCCGGCGACGAATCCGCTGATCGTGCGCGAGGCCAGGATGCCGGTGAGGGTTCCGGACCCGACGACGCCGACGATCCGGCCGCGGTGGGCGTCGCCGGCCAGGTCCCCGGCGAGCGGTGTGAGCACCTGGCCGGAAATCGTCGTCCCGCCGAGCACACCCAGTGCGGGCATGAGCACGCCGATCGACGGCGCCAGCGCGCACAGCAGCAGGGCGGCGGCCGAGGCCAGCAGCATCACCGGGACGAACCGGCGGCGGTCGAGGACGTCGCCGAGCGGCACGAGCAGCAGCACACCGACCGCGTACCCGAATTGCGTCGCGGTGACGAGCCAGCCGGCCGTCGCGGTCGCGGTGCCGAGATCGCCGGCGATGAAGCCGAGCAGCGGCTGCGCCCAGTACAGGTTGGCGATGGCCGCTCCCGCCCCCGACGCGAACAGGAACGTCAGCCCGCGGCTCATCCCCGGCGGCGTCTTCATTTGTGGAGGGCGGCCACGAACTCGCCCTTGAACCGGTCGACGAACGCGGCTTCCCGCCGCGTCCAGGCCACCAACTCGGCCGGCGGCGGCCCCTCGACGACGGGCTCAGTTCGCTCGAGCCAGAAGCGTTCGTTGCGGGCCAGCCGTTCCTCGATGGCGGACGGAAGCAGCCGCCGCTGACCCGCCGAGAGTCCGTACGCGTCGGCCAGCACGCGGACCTGATGCGCCTGGCCGGCCGGAGCCCCGCGCGAAGGCTTCGACGAGATGCACCACGACCAGGCCATGTAGGCAAGGTCTTCGAGTGGGTCACCGACCGCGGCGAAGTCGAAGTCGATGAACGCCACCGGCCGGCCGTCGCGGAAGACGGTGTTGTTGGGGCCGGGGTCGTGGTGGCACACGACCGGCCCACCGCCGAGCCGCTCGGCCAGGCCCCGGCTCGCGTCGTGCAACCCGCGCAAGAGGGCGCCCGCCGCCGCGACCTGCTCGTCGGTGAACGAGCGCCACTTCGCGGGCACCTCACCGGGCACGAAGCTCAGCACGTCACGACCGAGCTCGTCCGTGCCCAGATATCTCGGCGCGCCCTCGAAGCCGCCCCGGCCGAGGTGCGACAGCAGCGACGCCGTGAACGCCGACGCCGGTGACGAGGGCCGCCGGACGGTCTCGTCGATCCGGACGACGCCGGCGGTCATCCGGCCACCGCGCAGCGGCTCAAACACCCTTCACCAGCGCCCGTGCCACCTCGCGAAGCCCTTCCGGCGGCGACTTCGAGGGCGGCAGGACAACGTCGCACGAGCCGTCCAGGGCGGCGACGATCTCCGCCGGCACCCGGCCGCCGGGCGCCGCCACCACGAACGAGACCGCGTCGCGCGCCGGCTCCTTCACGACGAGGCCCCGTAACTGAAGAGGACCTTGCGGGCCACCGGATCGGCGGTGTCGAGGCGTACGGAAATCCGCTCGCCGAGCGGAAGCGAGCCCGCACACCGGGCCCGGACGGCCGGCTCGTCGACGGCGACCGTGCCGCCCGGCGGCCGATGGTGCGACGGCGCGTCGATGTCGACGACCCCCGCGTCGAACGTCTCGCCGACCCGGTGCTGGAGCAGCACCGCCTCGGTCAGGTCGATCGCCGACCGCGCCGCCCCGCCCGCCATCCGGTCGGAGTCGGCCATCGCCTTGGGCAGCCGCGGCAACGCCTCGCGGGCCCACGCCGGAACCTCCCGCGACTCGAAGAGGGCCAGGCACGTCTCCGTCGCATATCGATCGGCGAGGCGCCGCAGCGGCGCCGTCACGTGGGCGTACGGCGCGCCGACCCCGCCGTGCCCGGTCTCCTCCGGCGGCGAACCGTCGAAGGCCGTGTAGGCCGCGCCCCGCAACAACTCGGCCGCCTGGTCGAGGAACGCGGCCCCGCGCGGCGTGGCCGGATCGGCCGACGCGACCACCGCCCCCACCGAGGCTCCGGCCGGCCACGCGACGCCGAGCGACCCGGCCGCCGCCCGCAGCTTCTCGACCGCCTCCGGCTTGGCCGACGGCATCGTCCGGAGCAGCCCGACCCCGCCGCGCAGCATGAGTGTCGCCGCGGCCATGCCGGTGAGCAGCGAGATCTGCGCGTTGTGCTCCTCCATCGGCACCGGCGCCCGCAGGACCAGCCGCCAGCCGTCACCGTCGGGCTCGACCTCCTGCTCGGGCAGTGGCAAATTGACCGCGCCACGATCGGCCGCCCGGGCGGCCAGCAGCGCCCCCAACTCGGGCAGGAGCGCGATCGGCTCGGGCAGCCGGCCCGCGTCGGCCAGCCCTTGAACGCCCACATAGTCGAGCTTGGCCCGGCTCCGCACGGTCGCCCGCTCCAGCCGCACGTCGGCGATCGCACCGTCGGCGTCGAGGTCGATGGTCCAGACGACGGCCGCCCGCTCGACATCGGGGAAGAGGCTGACCGCGCCCTCGCTGAGCACGGCCGGATGCAGCGGAATCCGCGCGTCCGGCAGATAGATCGTCTGCCCGCGGGCCCAGGTCTCGGCCTCGAGCGCCCCGCCCGGCCGCACGAACGACGCCACGTCGGCGATCGCATAACAGACCCGGAACCCGCCGCCGTCCCGCCGGCTCAGATGCATGGCCTGGTCGAGGTCGCGCGAGGTCGCCGGATCAACCGTCACAAACGGCACATCACGCCGGTCGGCCCCCGGCGGCATCTGCCGAGCGGCGGCCTCAGCCTCGGCCGCCGCCCCGGCCGGGAACTCGCCCGGCAACTTCAACTCCCGCCGCAACACCGAAAAATCGATCCGCGGCGCCCGAACCCTCTTCATCGGCACGGCCCATTCCTACCAGCGCCCACCGACAAACGACGCCGGGGACGGAGTCGACACTCCGTCCCCGAGAACATCGGCCTGACGGCCTCAAGCCCTACCGGGCGGCACGCTTGGCGGCCACCTTGCGGCCCGCGGGCGTACGCGGTGAAGCTCCCCCCACATTCCCGGCGGCCGCCCGCCGGGCCGCGGCCGGACTGGCCACCTTGGCCACCTTCGTCGCGTTGGTCCCCGAGTTCTTGGCCGTCGCGGAGCTCCGCGGGGCGTTGGCACTCTTGGCCGCGCGCGCCCGCACGGAAGCCGCCCCGTTGCCGCCCGCAGCGCCCGCCGACCGGCCGGCCGCCGCGTTGCCGGCTTTGGCCGCCCGGGCCCCGGCCGCCTTGGCCGCCGCTGCGGTGGTCGCCCGCGCGGCCCCGGCGCCCGCCGCCTTGGCCGCCGTCCGGGTACCGGTGGCCTTGGCCGCCTTCGCCGCCGCTGCCGTGGTCGCCCGGGCGGCGCCGGTGGCCTTGGCCGGCGTCCGGGTCGCGGTCGCCTTGGTCGCCGTCCGTCCGGCCGCGGTCCCGGCCGGGCGGGTCGTCCCGCGGCCACCCGCGGCCGGCTTCGTCGTCGTCTTCTTGGCAGCCATGCTCTTGGTCTCGGTCGCCTTCTTGGCCGCGGCACCCTTGGCGGCCGTGTTCCTGGCCGTGGTCGCCTTCGCGCTCCTCGCGGTGGTCGCCTTCGGGGCCGTTGCGTTGGCGCTCCTAGCCGCCGCTGCCTTGGCCGCCGTCGCCTTGGCGCTCTTGACCGCCGCCGCCTTGGCCGCCGTCGTCTTCGCGCTCTTGACCGCCGCCGCCTTGGCCGCCGTCGTCTTCGCGCTCTTGACCGCCGCCGCCTTCGCCGCCGTCGCCTTCGCGCTCTTGACCGCCGCCGCCTTCGCCGCCGTCGCCTTGGCCGCCGTCGCCTTGGCGCTCTTGACCGCCGCCGCCTTGGCCGCTGTCGCCTTCGCGCTCTTGGCCGCCGCTGTCTTGGCCGCTGTCGCCTTGGCCGCCGTCGCCTTGGCGCTCTTAGCAGCCGCTGCGCCGGCCGAGATCGCCTTCGTGGCGGCGGTCTTCGCGGCCGTGGCCTTCCCCGCAGCGCGCTTCGCCGCGGTCGCCTTGCCGGCGGTCGTTGGGGCCGCGCTCGCCTTAACCGCAGTCGCCCTAGCCGCGTCCGCCCTAGCCGCAGTCGACTTAGCCGCGCCCGCCCTAGCCGCAGTCGACTTAGCGGCGCCCGCCCTAGCCGCAGTCGACTTAGCCGCGCCCGCCTTGGTCGCAGTCGTCTTGGCCGCGGTCGCCTTAGCCGCGGTCGCCTTGGCGAGGGCTTTCTTAGCCGCCACACCGGCCTTCGTAGCGCCGGCCCGCGCCGCGGTCATCTTGGTCCCGCCCGCTTTGGCCGCCTCCATGTTGGCTTCCGCGGTCCGTGCCGCCGCGGTCGCCTTGGCCCCCGCGGTCTTCGCCATCGTCGCCGCCGACTTGGCCGCCATCCGGTTGGCTTCCGCCGCCGACTTCCGGGCCGCCGTAGCTCCCACGCCCCGCCCGGCCGCCTTCTTCGCCGCCGTGCTCTCCGCAGCTGTCATTTTGGTCGCCGCTTTCTTGGCCGCCGTAGCCGCGGCCCCCGTCGACTTCGCCGCCACCTTGGCGGCGGTCTTCCTCGCAGTACCAGCCTTCGCCGCCGCCGCACTGGCCGCAGCCGCAGTCTTGTTGGTAGCGGCCGACCTCGACACGGTCGCCCTACCCACAGCTATCTTCGACGCCGCCGCCTCCGCCGCACCGGCTTTCGCGGCTTTAGCAGCAGCACTCTTCGCCGCACCGTTCCGGCCGGGCGCCGCCGGCGCGACCTCCGATTCGGCCGCCGCGACCTGATCGGCCACCTCATCCGCGATCACGCGGCCCTCAGCAGCCGCCATCGCCGCGCCGGTGCCCGGCCCAGGAGGCGCCGCGATCCCGGACTCGGTCGGCTCAGCCATCTGCGGCTCGGCCGAATCCATCGCCGTCGGCTCGTCCGTCCGAGCCGTAACCCCCGACACCGTACTGACCGCCGCGGCAACCCGCCGCCGCCCGCCGGCGGCCTTCTTCACACCGGCCACTTTGCTCCCAGCCGCTTTCACACCCGCCACTTTGGCCCCGCCGACCTTGGTCGCCCCCACACCACCGGCCGCCTTCGCCGCACCGGCCTTGGCCGCCTTCGCCTTACGCCCAGCCGACTTGATATTCACGACCGTAGCCATCCGGTCCGACCCGGCAGCAGGCGTAACCGCCGCGCCCTTGGCCCCGGCACGAGTCCCGGCCGTCCTGGATCCCTTGGCCCCGACGACCTTCAGCGAAGCACCCCCAGCCTCGATCGCCTTGGCCGCCGCACCTTTGGCCCCGATGGCTTTCACCCCGGCACTCGCCTTACCCGCGACGGTTTTCGCGCCGGCGACCTTCGCCGCCCCAGCCTTCGTCCCGGCCGTCCTCACCGCTCCGGCCTTCGAGTCGACAGTCTTCGACGTCGCCTTCGAGGCCGCCGCCCGGCTCCCGATCGCCTTCACCGCACCGGTTCTCGCCCCAGTCGCGCCCTTGACCCCGATCGCCTTGACCCCAGCCGCCTTGACCCCAGTCGCTTTAACCCCAGTCGCTTTAACCCCGGCGGCCGGCTTCCCCGCCGCAACCTTGCCCGCCGCAACCCCAGCCGCGCCTTTGACCGCAGCCGCCTTGGCCCCGCCGACCGGCTTCCCAGCCGCGGCAGAACCACGCGCCGCCGAACCACGCGCCGCCGAACCACGCGCCGCCGAACCACCCGCCGCAGAACCACGCGCGGCCGACTTCCGCCCCGCCGCCGACCCGGAAGACGCCGCCGACGCCGCCGACGGTGCGTTCCCCTCGCGCTGGGCGATCACCCACTCGGCCGCGCTTCGGCTGCGGCTTCGTGCGGTACCTCCCGCGCCCCCGGCGGCGCCCGCGCGCGACGGGCCAACACCAGAAGCAGCCGCCCCTCCCGGAGCGGCCTTGCGTGCGCGTGATCCCGTCACGGGGTCTTTTCCGGCGGCCGCGCGGGGCGGCGTACCCGAAAGATTTGTGGCTTTTGTCGGTCTGATGGGTGTATTTCTGGCAGGAGCCATCAGGATGTTTCCTCCTTGCGAATGACTGCGGGCTCGTCTCCGAGGAGGAGACTGCGAGATCCGGCTTGGACACTCAAAGCCGGCGAACGGTGTTAGCTGTCCTCCCCGGTCCAGCGGGCATCCTCGGCGTCCCACTCGGCATTGCGCTTCTCGACCGTCTCGAGTGCCCGCGTCGCTTCGTCAGGCGTGGCGTAGGGGCCGAGCCGAAACTGGGCGGGACACAGGTCGCCGCCGGTTTCGACCCGGTTGTGTCGGAGGCACCAGAAATAGGCGTCGCCGACGGGCCCACTGTCGTTCATGCAATCACTCTGCCTCTCAAACCGACCATCCGCCACCGATTCGGGCAAAATGTCCTAGATTTCCATTGTGGAACCCGAACGTGGTTCAAAATAAACCGCCCCGGCCAAGAGGCCGGGGCGGTCGGAAATCGGTGGGTCAGGCGAGCTCGGCGGCGACGAGCTCCGCTACCTGTACGGCGTTCAGAGCCGCGCCCTTCCGCAAGTTGTCGTTGGCGATGAAGAACGACAGAGCGTTCTCGGACGTGGGGTCGACCCGGATGCGCCCGACATAGGACGGGTCCCGGCCGGCCGCCTGTAGCGGGGTCGGCACGTCGGACAGTTCGACGCCGGGCGCGGAGGCGAGCACTTCGCGGGCCCGCGAGGGCGACAGCGGCCGCGCGAACCGCGCGTTGATCTGCAGCGAGTGCCCCGTGAAGACCGGCACCCGCACGCACGTGCCGGAGACCAGCAGCTCGGGGATGTCGAGGATCTTGCGGCTCTCGTTGCGGAGCTTCTGCTCCTCGTCGGTCTCGCCGGTGCCGTCGTCGACGAAGCTGCCGGCCTGCGGGATCACGTTGAACGCGATCGGCCGCGGGAACGACCGCGACGCCGGGAACTCGACCGCCGCTCCGTCGAACGTCAGCTCGGTGGCGCGGTCGGCGACCTTCTTGACCTGCTCGTCGAGCTCGGCCACGCCGGCCAGCCCGGCACCGGAGACCGCCTGGTAGGTGGTGGCGACGATCGCGACCAGCCCGGCCTCGTCGTGCAGCGGCCGGAGCACCGGCATCGCGGCCATCGTCGTGCAGTTGGGGTTGGCGATGATGCCCTTGGGCCGGCGCCGGGCCGCGTCGGGGTTGACCTCGGAGACGACCAGCGGCACGTCCGGGTCCATGCGCCAGGCCGACGAGTTGTCGACGACGACCGCGCCGGCCTCGGCGACGCGCGGCGCGAGCTCCTTGGAGCTGCCCTTGCCGGCCGAGAACAGGACGATGTCGAGCCCGCCGAAGTCGGCGGTCGACGCGTCCTCGACGGTGACCTCGCTGTCCTTCCACGGAAGCGTGCGGCCCGCACTGCGCGCCGAAGCGAAGAGCCGAAGCTGGTCAACAGGGAACTGTCGCTCGGCCAGGATCCGGCGCATGACGCCGCCCACCTGTCCCGTCGCGCCCACAATGCCGATCCTCATGAGCAATAAAAGTACGGCCTCACCAGCGATTCAAGAAATCAGGTTGTTCATATAGTGAGACATCTGTCCCACATTTGAGGACGGCGGGTCTAGCGTCGACGGCATGGCGACGTACACCCACGGGCATCACGAATCGGTCTTGCGCTCGCACCGCTGGCGCACCGCAGAGAATTCGGCCGGATACCTCCTGCCGCATCTTTCCTCCGGCGCCACGGTGCTCGACGTCGGTTGCGGCCCCGGCACCATCACGGCCGACCTGGCGACCCTCGTCACACCGGCCCGGGTGACCGCGCTCGAGGTCACCGAGCCGGCCCTCGACCTGGCCCGCGCCGAGATCACCCGCCGGGGCCTGACCACCGTCGACTTCCGGGTCGGTGACGTCCACGCCCTCGACTTCGCCGACGACACGTTCGACGTCGTGCACGCCCACCAGGTGCTGCAGCACGTCGCCGACCCGGTGGCGGCGCTCCGCGAGATGCGCCGGGTCGCCAAGCCGGGCGGGCTCGTCGCGGTCCGCGACAGCGACTACGCCGCGTTCACCTGGTGGCCCCTGCTGCCGGAGCTGGACGAGTGGCTGGCCCTCTACGAAAAGGTGGCCCGCGGCAACGGTGGCGAGCCCGACGCCGGCCGCCGCCTGTTGTCGTGGGCCCACGCGGCCGGCTTCACCGACGTGACCGCCACCTCGAGCACCTGGTGCTTCGCCGACCCGACCGACCGCGACTGGTGGGGCGGCATGTGGGCCGACCGCGTCCTCGAGTCGGACATGGCCGCCCAGTCGCTGCGCACGGGCGCCGCGACCCAGGACGACCTGCAGCGCATCTCTGACGGCTGGCGCACCTGGGCCGCCGACCCGGACGGCTGGCTGTCTCTGCTGCACAGCGAACTGATCTGCCGCGCCTGAGACAACGGGCGACGGGCAACGGGCAACGGGCCTACGCGCCGTTCGGTTTGTACGCCCAGTGCCAAGACTCGCGCGACACGTTGTTGACGAACCCGTACCTGGCCGCGTTCTGGCGCATCCATGCCAGGCCCTTGCTGTCCAGGTCGAGGTCGGCGGCCATGCCCCACCCGTGTTCGCTGGTGCCGGGCTTGGCCGCCAGCCCGCCCTGGGAGTACAGCCCCTTCCGTTTGGCCAGATCGACCTGCTCGTCGTACGGCCGGTAGGAGTCGGTGATGCCGATGGTGACGCCGTCCTTCTTCGCGTCGGCCATCAGTGAGGTCAGTGACGAGGCGGCCGGCGCCCACAACCGGTGGCCGGTGTTCCCGACCGGGGACAGGGCGGTCCGCGGGATCTTCCCGTTGCCGTAGGCCGCCAGCTCGGTCGGGATGCCCTTGCTGTTGAGCGTGTAGTTGCGCCCCGCCGCGGAAACGGTGCCGGTGCCGGAGGAGACCGCGTCCTGCAGATAACTGGCGAAGGAATCCCCGGACGCGGAGGAGGAGGACGCCGGGGCGGAAGTGACCGGAGGCGCCCCGACCTTGCCCTGCAGGGCGAGGATCCGGCTCTGAATGTCGGTGATGCGTGAGTTCACGTTGTCGATTCCCACGTAAGGCTGTTCGGCGGCCCCTAGGAAATCTGAGCGGCAACCATCACCGGCTCGCGCCGCTCGGCGCCCTCCAGCCGCTCGACCAGTTCCAGCTCGACCTGCGAGGTGTGGTCGCCGCGGTTGGGGAGGACGTTGGTGATCAGCACGACCGCGCAGCCGATGCCGGCATAGAGCCCCAGCACGATCAGGTGCCCGGTCACCGGCGCGTCCGGGAAGTAGAGGTCGTCGCGTACGGCTTGAACGCCGGCCCCGGTCGGCAGGTTCTCTCCGACGTGCCGGCCGAAGGCTGGGAGGAACTCGGGCAGGATGCTGGCGCCGGAGATGACCGTGCCGAGGGTGAAATAGAGGGCGCCGACCAGCGCGCCGACCGGTCCGACGAGCGCGACCGCGCCGGCCGTCGAGGCGGTGATGGCGAGCGAGATCAGCGAGAAGATGCCGAGCATCTCCCATCGGTCGGCCTCCCGGCCGACGCCGAACCAGCTCATCGACCAGAGCACGACGGTGGCCGAGCCGATCGCGTACGCGATGAGCGTCGTCACGTGGGCGATTCCCCGCCGCCACGACCGCCGGGCCCGCGGGATGAGCCGGCCGAGTCCCATCGAGGCGATCGTGCCGCCGAGTGCGAGTGCCTGGGCGATGAAGCCGAGCGACGCCCCGTTGGTGTCGTCGGGCGGCAGCGGCACCACGTCGAGGACCACGGGTGGCGTGGCGAGGATCTGCGCCTGGGCGACCGGCATCTTCTGGCCCTGCCTGGCCCAGTCGGCCAGGGCGGCCATCGCCTGCTGTTGCACGACACCGACGTACGTGGTGCGCAGCAGCGACGCCGCGGCCGGACCGGCCGCCGAGGCCACGTAGAGCCGGGGCTGGTAGCCGGAGATGTCGACGCCGCCGTAGACCTCGCGGCGCCGGATGCCGGTCTTCAGGTCGTCGCTCGACGCGTAGTCGGTGACTTGGAAGGCGCCGCTCTGTTCGAGCTGCATCACCACGGCCGTGCGTTTGGCGGCGGTCGAGACCAGCCCGACCGGCACGTGGTGGGGTGCGGCGCGGTGGCCCATGCCGAGGTAGTAGGCGGTGAGCCCGAGCTGGATGAGCATGCCGATCACGCAGACGGCGAGCGCGAACCGCCGGAACCGCCACACCGACTCGGCCTGCTGCTGCTCCTCGGTCATCGCTTTTCCCCTCCGATCCCGGGAGTACCTCGAGAAGCAGCTTTACTCACCAATCACCCGAGTGTGGGCGTTTCGCACCTAACTGATGCTTTTCTCGATCATTTCCAGGAGCGCCCGCGTCGCGGCGCTCGGCGCCTGCAGTGATGAGACCGCCACGCCGAGGGGCCACTCCAGGTCGCTGCCGGCGAGCGGCCGGACGACGAGACCGCGCCGATCGGGTACGGCGAACTGAGGCAGAACAGACACACCGAGCCCCTCCCGGACGAAGCTCGCCGCGCTGGCGATGTCCATGACCTGGATGGTGACGTGGCGCTGGATGCCGGCCGCGGCGAACGCGTGATCGACCACGAAGCGGTTGCCGTAGCCCTCGGGGAAGTCGACGAACGCCTCACCGACCAGGTCCGCGATCGTCACCTCCTCGGCGTCGGCCAGCCGATGACCCTCGGGCAGCACGAGGCGCAGCTGTTCGTGGTGGGCCTGGCGGATGCGTACCCCGGCCGGCGGGCGGCCCGGCACCGAGGCGATGGCGAGGTCGATCGAGCCGTCGACCAGGCCCTCGAGCAGGCCGACCGAACCCCGGGACGAGACCGCGAGCTGCAGCCGCACGTCCGGATACAGCCGGTGGAAGCGACCCAGCAGCGCCGGTACGTCGATCATCCCGACCGAGGTCAGCGTGCCGATGCGGACGGTCCCGCGCAGGCCGCCGCGCACCTCGTCGACCGCGTCGCGGGCCGCGCGCACCGCGTCGAGGGCGGCCCTCGCCCGCGGCAGCAGTGCTTCGCCGGCGTCGGTGAGGACGACCCGCTTGGACGTACGCTCCAGGAGCTCCGCCCCCAGCTCGCGCTCCAGCGCCTTGATCACCGCGGAGACGCCGGACTGGACGACGTGCAGGCGGGCCGCGGCCCGGGTGAAGCCGCGTTCCTCGGCCACCGCCACGAAGTACTCGAAGTGCCGCAGTTCCATGGCTCGCAAGTATCACATCTCGTGCTGGATACCAGCAGTAATCATCGTTGGAGTTGATGCTTGAGCCGGCGCACTCTCTGACGCATGAGCTTGCTGATCGACTCCCGGCCCGCGGCCACCGAGGCCCCGCGCGGCTCCGCCCGGCACGGCCTGGGCTTCTGGCTGATCGCCACCGTCTTCCTGACCGTGCTCGCGTTCTCCACCGTCCCGGCCCCGCTCTACCCGCTCTACCAGCGCCAGGACGGGTTCTCGGCGTTCACCGTGACGATCGTGTTCGCGGTCTACGCGGTCGGCGTGATCACCGCGCTGGTGCTCGCCGGGCACATCTCCGACTGGACCGGGCGCAAGCGGATCGTGCTGCCCGCACTGGCGGTCGAGATCGTCGCCGCGGTGCTGTTCCTCACCTGGACCGCGCTGCCCGGCCTGATCCTGGCCCGCTTCCTGACCGGGGTCGGCGTCGGCCTGATCACCGCGACCGCCACCGCCTATCTGCTCGAGCTGCACACCGCCCACCGGCCGAGGGCCGGGCGGGGACGGTTCGAGATCGTGTCGTCGGCCGCGAACCTGGGTGGGCTCGGGGTCGGGACGCTGGTGAGCGGGGCGCTCGCGCAGTTCGTGACGGCTCCGCTGCGTACGCCGTACGTCGTCTTTTTGATCCTGCTGGCACTCGGCGTCGTCGCCGTCGCCGGCGTTCCCGAGACGGTGATCGCGCCCGCCGCCCGCCCGCGGTACCGGCCCCAGCGCCCGCGCATCGGCGCGGGTGACCGCGTCGCCTACCTGGTCGCGGCCACCGGGACCTTCGCCACGTTCGCGGTCTTCGGGCTCTTCACCTCGCTGGCTCCTGGCTTTGTGGCCGGCGCGCTGCACCACCCGAGCCGCCTGCTGGCCGGCGTGGTGGCGTTCCTGGTCTTCGGCGCCGGCGTGACGTCGCAGGCGGTGACCGGCGCGCTCGACCCGCGGCGGCGCTTCGGCGCCGGCCTGGTCGCGCAGGCCGCCGGCGTCCTGGTGCTGGCCGCCGGCATGCAGGTGCCGTCGCTCGGGCTGTTCCTGGCCGGCGGCGTGATCGCCGGGGCGGGCTCGGGCCTGATCTTCAAGACCGCGGTCGGCACGGTTGCGGCGGCCGCCGAGCCGGCGGTACGCGGCGAGGCACTGGCCGGCCTGTTCCTGATCGGCTACGTCGGGCTGATCGGACCGGTTCTCGGGATCGGCGTCGCGACCCAGTTCGTGACGGTTACCACAGCGATGCTCGGATTCACCGGACTTCTGCTCGTACTGCTCGCCGGGATCGCCGTTCTGCGCCGGCGTTAATACGTGACTCGTCCGGCAATATCGCAAACCGGAGCGTCCCGGATTGGGTCCGGCGCGAGTTGGAAATCTCACCCTGGAATGCCACTGCTGGCCGAAATGCGCGCGGCTCATCCGAATGACGAAGTGACCTCGGAGCGGCCAAATCCTGGCCACCGGAATGCGAACAGGCCGCTTACCAGGTCTTATGTGGATCATGACTCAGGGTGGGACAGTTTCCTCCGTTGACGTGCAACTTGCACAACTCTTAGTGTCGGGAGCGTGACCAAGGGTGGATTCTGGGTAACGGAAGCCCGCCGCACCCCCAGCGGCGGCCAAGATCAAGATCGACCGAGGAGCCTGAGATGAGTGTCACGATCGGCATCAACGGATTCGGGCGAATCGGCCGGTGCGTTACCCGTATCGTCGCGGCGTCGCCGCATTCCGGAATAACGATAGCCGCGGTGAACGACGTCGCCTCGACCGAGAAAATGGCCTACGGGCTGCGCCGCGACAGCATTCGCGGCACATTTCCCGGCACGGTTGCCGCCCACGCCGATCAACTGGTCGTAAATGACGAGTCGATCCGCACATTCCACCACGACCGGCCGGAGCGCATTCCGTGGGCCGACTGCGGGGTGGACGTGGTCATCGAGGCCACCGGGCAGTTCCGGGCCGGCGGGCCGGCCCGGACCCACATCACCCACGGCGGGGCCCGCAAGGTCGTGATCAGCGC
This sequence comes from Actinoplanes sp. NPDC051411, assembly GCF_040682075.1. NCBI lineage: Bacteria > Bacillati > Actinomycetota > Actinomycetes > Micromonosporales > Micromonosporaceae > Actinoplanes > Actinoplanes sp. NPDC051411. The sequence continues at coordinate 26,475 of NZ_JBFBAD010000057.1, forward strand.
GTCGGCCGACGACCCGGACGCGTTCCTGATCTACGGCAGCAACCACGACACGTACGACCCGGAACGCCACGACGTCGTGTCCCCCGGGTCGTGCGGGGTCAACGCGCTCACCACGATGGCCAAGGTGCTGCTCGACCGGTTCGGGCTGCACTCGGTCAGCACGTCCGTGTTCCTTGCCGTCCAGGGGTGGGGCAAGGTGCAGGACTCGGTGATGGGCACCTCACGCGACGACCCGCGGCTCGGCCGGGCCACCGGCGAGAGCATCATCCCCCACAACTACGTCGTCGGTGACCTCGTGCGGGTGGCGCTCCCCGCGATCGGCGAGATGCGCTTCAGCTACTACTGCGTGCCGACCCCGATCGGCTCCCTGGCCGAGCTCACCGGGCAGACCGACAAGCCGGTCAGCATGGAAGCGGTCAACCGGGCGATGGCCGAGGCGGCGGCCGGGCCGCTGCGGCGGGTGCTGGCCTACGACCCCGACCCGACCGTGTCGATCGACGTCAAGAACAACCCGGCGTCGTGTCTGTTCGACCCGTCCGGCACCCAGACCACGGCCGACGGCGGCATCCGGGTGCGGGGCTGGTTCGACAACGAATGGGGCTTCTCCAACCGGCTGCTCGACCTGGCCCGCCTGGTGGGAAAGGAGAGCCCGGTTCACTCATCACGGAGCGTTAGCTGGAGCATTGCCTAGTATGGCCCGGTGATCGACGTAGAGGACGTACGGGCGGCCGCCGCACGAATCGGCGGCCGCATCCGGCACACACCGGTGCTGCAGGTGTCCGATTCGACCTGGTTCAAGCTGGAGTACACGCAGCACACCGGCTCGTTCAAGACCCGCGGCATGCTCAACCAGATCCTGTCGGCGCCCGCCCTGCCGGCCGCCGGCATCGTCACCGCCTCCGGCGGCAACGCCGGGCTGGCCGCCGCCTACGCGGCCCGCGAACTGGGCGTTCCGGCCGAGATCTACCTGCCGCTCACCGCTCCCCCGGTCAAGGTGGCCAAGCTGGGCAAGCTCGGCGCCCGGGTGGTCCAGGCCGGCAACGAGTACGCGGAAGCCGCGTCGGCCGCCTCTGTTCACGCGGCCGAGACCGGCGCGCTGTACTGCCACGCCTACGACGACCCGGCCATGGTCGCCGGCAACGGCACGCTCGGCCTCGAACTGCTCGAGCAGATCCCGGGCGGCTTCGACACGGTGCTGGTCGCGGTCGGCGGCGGCGGACTGATCGCCGGCGTGATCGCGGCCCTCTCCCCCGAGGTACGCGTGGTCTCGGTCGAGCCGTCCACTTCCGCCTGCCTGCACGCGGCCCTGCGGTCGGGCGCCCCGGTCGACGTACCCGTCTCCGGCGTAGCCGCCGACTCGCTCGGCGCACGCCGAGCCGGGCAGATCGCCTACGACCTGGCATCGTCCTTTGAAGTGCCGGCGCTCCTGGTCGACGACGACGCGATCGTCGACGCCCGCCGCCGCCTCTGGGACGACTACCGCATCGCGGTCGAGCACGGCACGGCCGCCGCCTACGCGGCGCTCACCTCCGGCGTCTACCGGCCCACCCCCGGCGAACGGGTCGTGGTGCTGCTTTGCGGCGCCAACACCGACCCGTCCGACCTCGCGTGATGCACTACGTCCTGCTGGTCCTGGCCGGAATCGCCGCCGGCACGGTCAACGCGATCGCCGGCGGCGGCTCCCTGATCACCTTCCCGAGCCTGATCGCCACCGGCCTGCCCACCGTCGACGCGAACGTCACCAACTCGGTCTCGGTCTTCCCCGGCTACGTCTCCAGCGTCTTCGGCAGCCGCGCCGACCTGGCCGGCCAGGGCGCCCGCGTCCGCGCCATCGTGCCGACCAGCCTGATCGGCTCGATCGGCGGCTGCGCCCTGCTCCTGCTGACCCCCGCGCGCGCGTTCGAGGTGATCGTCCCGTTCCTGGTGCTGGGCGCCGCCTTCGTACTGGCGTTCCAGGACCGGCTACGCGCACTGGTCGGCCACCCGCGCGAAATGTCCCCGCGCCGCGCCACCTGGACCCTGCAGGGCGTAGTCCTCGTGGGAGCGATCTACGGCGGCTACTTCGGCGCCGCGCTCGGCGTCATGTACGTCGCCGCCCTCGCCCTGATCCTCGACGAACCGTTGAAACGCATCAACGCCCTCAAGAACGTCCTCTCCACCGCGGTCGGCCTGGTCACGGTCATCGTCTTCGCGATCTTCGCGAACGTGCACTGGGGCGCGGCACTCACCCTCGCGCCGGCCACCATCCTCGGCGGGTACGCGGGAGCCAAGGTCGCCCGCCGGCTCCCGCCCCGCGTCCTCCGCTACCTGATCGTCACCTTCGGTACGGTCGTAGGCCTCATCCTGCTCTACCGGGCCTTCTTCTAGACTGGTCGACGCGACGGACGAGTCGGCCGGGCGGTCGCGTCGGGGCTTCGGCCCCGCCGAGGAACGTCCGGACTCCACAGAGCAGGGTGGTTGTTAACGGCAACCCGGGGCGACCCGCGGGAAAGTGCCACAGAAAACAGACCGCCGGTGTCACCACACCGGTAAGGGTGAAACGGTGAGGTAAGAGCTCACCAGCACCCCGGGTGACCGGGGTGGCTCGGTAAACCCCACCCGGAGCAAGGCCAAGTAAGGCCGCCCCCGCAAGGAGGCGGCCGGCGCAGGCGTTCGAGGGCTGCTCGCCCGAGCCTGCGGGTAGGCCGCAAGAGCCTGGCGGCAACGCCCGGCCGAGATGGATGGCCGCCCCCGGCGACCACGGTCGCCGGGAACAGAATCCGGCGTACAGGCCGACTCGTCCGTCGCCCTCGAGGTCAGAGCCATCCCGTTGGCTTTGACCTGGCAGTTTGGGTAGTGGTCAATGGTGGCTCGTGGTCATCCTGCCGCCAGCGAAGCGCGGTCGACTGCGCGGACCTGACCACAGTGAGGCCAGGAAGAATCGACTCTATTTCTTGTAGGAATTGCACGAGGGCATCAAGCGGACGCTCGGACAGCTCCCAGACCCAGCCGCCGCTGTGACCGGACGAGGCCGCCGCGAACCGGTGCCGCGTTCAGTTCCTACTTAGAATTTGCGACCCCCTACCTTGTAAGGCCTGGGCGACCCGTTCGGCGTTGTCCGTGCGTGACGCCAGGCAGGTTGCGAAGGACCAAGCCGCGGCGTTCCTCAATTCCCGCGCGAAGAACGGCATCAGCGGCGTATCGAAGCCGCCTGCCCGAAACTCCTTGACGTTTTGACGCAAGGCGACGAATGACTTTGATGCTGTCGCTGTCCGCCTTGTTGCTCCGCGGCCTCCGTGATCCTGACGGCCTTGTGCGGCCTTTGCCCCATCTCTCCGGCGGCCCCTTCGGTTCGCCCGGTCAGGCCGGCTGGCTCGCCTCGCGGGCGCGGCGTTCGCCGATGAAGTCGCGGCCGCACATCGCGACCAGGATGGTCAGGACCAGCCCGACCCCGAACGGCGCCAGCACGAAAGCCAGCGCACCACTGGGCACATGCGTTCCCGCTCCGCCGCCCTTGTCGTCGAGTGGCGCCTCGGCGACTTTGCGGAGCCCGGTGCGGACGCCGAGCACCGCGGTCAGGTCGTAGAGCACCGCCAGGATGACCCGGACCGCATTGTGGCCGTCGCCGACGATGCCGATCGTGAAGCCCGTCGCCATGCCCCCGACCAGGACGAGCAGGAGGAGGAACAGCACGACGGCGCCGACCCGGCGACGCCAATAGGCGCCGCCGCGGCTCGTCCACGTCCGGCCGAGGAACGGCACCGGCAGCACGCCGCCCTTCAGCCGGGCCTGAAGGCGCAGCCGGCCTTCCGGGGTGTCGAGTTCTCGGCGCCTTTTGCTGCTCATCTGCGTCGTCCTCGTCCGAATCGGAATCAGAATAGGTTCTTGACGCCGTGCCAGAGGCCCTTGGCGGCTTCCTGCGGATGCTCGATGTCGTGTCCGACCTTGTGGTACATCCCGACGACGTCCTGGTCCCAGGTTGCCTTGCCGGTGTCGGCGAAGCCCTCGCCGATTCCCTTGACCCAGCCGTCTTCGGTGATGTGCTCGTTCCAGTGGCCCTCGTGCCCGGCCTCGTAGCCGAAGGCGCCGACGCCGTAGGAGGTGAACGGGGCCAGGAACGGCCCGGCGTACGGGATGCAGTCGGTGGCCAGGCCGGCGCCGATCGCGGCCGCGTTGGAACCGCCGTCGACCAGGATGGCGTGGGTCCACGACCAGCCCTTTTCGTGGTCTTCCTTGGACTGGGCCCAGGTCGCGAATCCGCCGAGGACGACGTCGACCGCGGGGACGCCGTCGAGCAGCCGGGACAGCCGGCTGCCGTCCTCGACCGCGCCGAGGCCGTCGGCGATGTCGCCGAGCGAGCTGCCGAGGAAATGGCCGCCCTTGAAGTGTCCGGCCAGGTCTTCGGCCGCGGTCAGATCGGTCTTCAGCAGCCGCCGTTCGGCCCGCATGTCGGCCAGTTCGGCGGTCAACGCCGCTTTCGCCTTGGAGCCGGCCGGGGTGTGTTTGCGGGCGAACTGGGTGTCCTTGTATTTGCGGTTGAAGTCGTCGAGTTTGCTTTTGGCGTCCTCGGCGAACTCGTTGGGCAGCGCGTAGTAGCCCTTCAGCGACGCCGCCAGCACCGCGACGTCGGCCGATTTGAGGAACGAGGTCGGTTCACCAGCGATCGCCGCGGTGATCTCGTGCAGCGTCTCGGTCGCCGTGTCGCGTGCGTCCTGCGCCGCCTTCTCGGCGGCCTGCGACGCGGTCGAATATTCCTTCATCGCCGCGATGACGGCCGGGGTGTAGACCCCCGGCGGCACGGTTCCGTTGGCCGCGACCGGCACCCCGGCATCCAGGGCATCGGAGACGGCCCGGTCGAGCTGCCGCTGCGCGGCCTCCAAACCGGAGGCGAGATCCGCCAGGGCGGTTCCAGCCAGCTGTACGCAGGAGCTCAGCTCCACAGTCGCGGTGGCGTCCTGTTCCCACGCGCCCTTGAACTCCTCGGCCGCCGCACCCGACCAGCCGGCGTCACCGCACAGTGCGTCGACCCGCCCACTGAGTGCCTCGGCGCTGCCGCGCATCTCCGGGACCACTCCGGACAGCTGGCCGGCGACGCGGTGCAGACCCGCGATGTCTCCACCGATCTTCATGCCTCACCGATCACCTTGTTGTACAGCGCCACCACGTCGGAGTCGTTCTCCTTGTAGTCGTCGTGGCACTCCTTCAGTTTGGTGCCGTGTTCGGCCATCGCCGCGCTGATGCCCGCGTTGAGCGACGCGAACAGCGACAACACCGCGGCGATCCCGGCGTCGACGGTCGCGTCACCGCCGTCGACCGGTGGCGGTGCCATCCGGGGCCGCAGCCCGGCGAAGGTTCCCGACTCGGAGGTGAACGTCGACGCCATGTCACCGAGATCGGCGTACACGACCTGGTAGCCCGCGCCCATCAGTCCACCTCCGAGGCATAGAAGACGTCCTCCGCCGACCACTCCCGCGCGTCGGCCCCGTGCGCCGGGTCGACCTGGACCCGGTAGACGCCCTGCGTCCGCAGCCACGCGACGTACGCGTACATCGGCAGCCCGATCCAGGGCTGGAACGGCCCCAACGTCGCGACCAGCGCCTCGACCGAGCTGAAGGCCAGCCCGACCCGCTCGTCCGTGCCGGCCAGCCGCCGTAGCTCGACCGCCGGCTCCCGTTCACCGCCGTCGCGCACCGGCCGCGCCGGCACGAACACGACGTCCCCATCCGCCGGAAGATCCATCGACCACCATCCCCGTCACCTGAACAGGCACATTAGCAACGACGCGCGCCTGCGCGGCCCGGGGTGCCGCCCCTTGCGGCATTGACTTCACCGCCTATCGAGCGTCCTCCCCGAAGAGGGCGGCGTACCGGTTGAGGTAGAGCGGCCAGCCCTGGTCGTGCTCGACGCCGTCGCGGACCGACTCCCAGCCGGGGCCGTGCCGGTCGAAGTGGCGGTGTTCCAGCTCGACCCGGGTGCGGTCGGGGGTCTCGGCGGTGAAGGTCACCTCGACCTCGCTGGTGCGCTCCGGGTCGGTTTCGACCTGCCAGGTCGGTCCGATGTTCCAGCTGAACACCACCCGGTCCGGCGGGTCGTAGGCCAGGATGCGGGCCCATCGGCATTCGCTGCCGTCCGTGCCGCGGTCGACGATGTGACCGCCCACGCGGGGCTCGAACACCGTCTCGGCGATCGGCGTGCCGAGCAGGTTGTGCTCCGGTGGCTTGAAATCACCGAACCGGTCGGTGAACACGGCAAAGGCCTTGCCGATCGGCGCGTTGACGACGACCGTCCGGCGAACCACCGCGGAATCCGCTTGCGTCATGAATCCTCCTGAGTCTTGTCCCCGGCGATGTGCTCGTCCTCGACGACGCCCTGATAGCCGCCCAGCGCCCGCCGCCAGAAGGTGTCGAGCTGGTCCTTGAGGGCGGCCATGCCGACCGGGTTGAGCCGGTAGACCCGGCGTGTCCCCACGGCCTGGTCGGCGACCAGGCCGGCGCCTTTGAGCACCTGGAGGTGCTGGGACACGGCTTGCCGGGTGATCGGTAGTTCTTCGGCCAGCTCTCCGACGGCGCGGGGCCGTTCGGCGAGGCATTGGACGATGGCGAACCGGCTGGGATCGCCGAGCGCTTCCCAGCCCTCCTGAGCTCTGTAAGTCGCCACGAGCGAAAGCTACGACTTACAGAAGCGGTCGTCAAGAACCTGGCGCCCCCGTCGCGATGGTCGCGAACGGGATCGGGCCGGTCACGACCGGATCCCGTCGGCGGCCCGCCGCGCGAGCGCATCAAGGACCCCGACGTGGGCCGGCGGCACCTCGACGTCCAGTCGCAGCACCTCATCGCCCGGGTGGAAAGTGAACGTGAAAAACGAGCAGCAGCTGCTCTCGCGGCCGGTCAGGTCCCGAGCCACCTCCCCGGCGGCCGGGTCGAGGTCCCACCGCAACACGGTGGCCGACAGCCGCTGCTGGGCGCGTAGCGCGGTGGCGAACAGACCGTCGAACTCGGCCAGCCTCAGCGGCCTCTCGACGGTGGGCAGGGTGCAGGCCTCGGGCGCCCACCCGGATTCTTCGGCGGTGGTCATGGTTCGACGGTAAGCCTGAACCTCGGTACCGGATGCAAGCCGATGATTTTCCGGCCGCGAGGCTGTCTACCTGTTCGACGACAGGAGAAAAGAATGTTCGAGGCAGTGATCCGGACGGATGAGCGGGGGGCGTGGTGAGCGGCACCAAGGTGTTGGTTTCGGGGGCGAGCATCGCGGGGCCGGCCCTGGCCCACTGGCTGCGCCGGCGCGGGGCCGAGGTGACGGTGGTGGAGCGGGCACCCGAGCTGCGCCCCGGTGGGCAGGCGGTGGACGCGCGCGGCGTGGCCAAGGAAGTCATCCGGCGGATGGGGCTGGACGCGGCCGTACGCGCGGCCCGGACCGACACCGCCGGCGCGTACACCGTCGACGTGGACAGGAACGTGCTGGAGACCTTCCGCGCGGACGACGACGGCGGCGACGGATACATCGCGGAGATCGAGATCCTGCGCGGCGACCTGTCCCGGGTGCTGCACGACGACACCCGCGACGGTGTGGAGTACCTCTTCGGTGACCGGATCGCCCGGCTCACCCCGGACGCGGACGGGGTCGACGTGGCCTTCGAGGGTGGCGACCGGCGGCGCTTCGACCTGGTGATCGGGGCGGACGGGCTGCACTCGGCGCTGCGCGCGATGGTCTTCGGCCCGCACGAGCGGTTCGTCCGCCACCTCGGGCGCATGATGGCGTTCTACACCGTGCCGAACGAGTTCGGGCTGGACCGCTGGCTGATCGACTACCAGGAGTCGGGGACCGGGCGCTCCGCCGGCCTGCGGCCCATCCCGGACGCGACCCGGGCGATGGCCATGTTCTCCTTCCTCGCGGCTGATCTCGACCTCGACTACCGCGACGTCGCGGCCCAGAAGCGTCTGCTGCGCGAGCGGATGGACGGCCTGGGCTGGTTGACCCCGCGCATCCTCGCCCACCTGGACGACACCCCCGACTTCTACCTGGACCAGGTCGCCCAGGTGGTGATGGACCGCTGGTCGAGCGGACGGGTCGGGCTCCTCGGGGACGCGGCCTTCTGCTCGTCGCCGCTGTCCGGGGCGGGCACCGGGCTGGCCCTGGTCGGCGCCTACCTGCTGGCCGGAGAGCTGGCCGCCGCCGACTGGGACCCGGAGGCCGGGTTCGCCGCCTACGAGCGGCGGATGCGCCCGTTCGTCGAGGCCAACCAGGAGATCGGCCGGTTGCACGCCCGCAGCCTCGACGTCGGCGCGGCCGACGCCGAGCCCTGCTCGCAAGAGTGGCTCGCCGACCTGATCGACCGCGCGATCAACGGAGTCGACCTGCCCGACTACGCGGGGGTGCCGGACTCCTGGGCCCCGGCCGGACCGCCGATGACCTCACCGGCCATGCCGTAAGCCACCGCCTCCCGGCGCGCTGCACTGTCCAAAGCGGAGGCCGCCGATGTCGGTCCAGGACATGCCTGCGCCGGGCGTGGATGCCCGGGCTAGGGTGAGTCGTGCTCGTTCTCGATACCGGAGATCCGGTGGCCGTCGCCGCGGTCGCCGCCATCCGCACCGGGGATGTCGCGGCGTTGCGGCGGCTGCTGGCCGAGCGGCCCGGCGGCACGCCCGCTAGATGACGCGACGGCGTTCGCGCAGTGGCGGGCCGCGCGCCGGCTGGTCGAACGCGGCGCGCACACGACGCTGTGGCACGCCGCGGCCCTTGGCCTCCTCGACCAACTCCGGACCCGTTTCAGCGGCCCCACGCGGCCGGAGCCGGCCGAAGTCAGCGACGTTTTCTGGGGCGCCTGCCATGGCGGCCAGCTACCGGCCGCCCAATTCCTGCTCGACCGCGGCGCCGAGCTCGACTGGATCCCGGGCTGGGAGAACCTGACACCGCTGGACGCCGCCACCCGCGGCGCCGCCACCGACGTGATCACCTGGCTGCGCGGGCACCACGCGAAGACCGCGGCCGAGCTCGGCCGATAGACCCCCACCCGGCCGGGCGGCGAGTGATCGGCGGCTATCCGGCGGAGCGGTCGGTGACCGGGCGGCGGCGGAGGGCCGGGTCGAGCAGGGCCGCCGGCTGGTAGGTCTGGTCGAGGGTGCCGACGTCGGTGCCGGGCGGCACGATCTTGTCGATGCGGTCGAGGAGGTCGTCGGTGAGGGTGACGTCGACGCCGGCCAGCAGGTCGTCGAGCTGGGATTCGGTGCGGGCGCCCAGCAGGGCGCTGGTGACGCCGGGGTGGGCGATCGTGAAGGCCATGGCCAGGTGGGTCATCGGGAGACCGGCCTCGGCGGCGAGCGGGATGAGTTGTTCGACCACGTCCAGGCGGCGCTCGTCGTTCAGGTGCTTGAAGAAGCGGGCGCGCGAAAGGTCGTTCGAGCCGCCCTTGCGGACGCGGCCGGTCAGCAGGCCCTGGGCGAGCGGGCCCCAGACCAGCGTGCCCAGGCCGTACCGCTGGGCGACCGGCAGCACCTCGCGTTCGATGCCGCGGCTGAGCAGGGAGTAGGCCGGCTGTTCCGTGGAAAAGCGGGACAGGCCTCGCCGTTCGGCGACCCACTGGGCCTCGATGATGTCGGAGGGTGGCAGGCCGGAGGTGCCGATCGCCCGGACCTTGCCGCCGCGGATCAGGTCGGTGAGGGCGGACAGGGTCTCCTCGAGGTCGGTCGACGGGTCGGGGCGGTGGATCTGATAGAGGTCGATGTGGTCGGTCTGCAGGCGGCGCAGGGAGTTCTCGACCGCGGTCATGATCCAGCGGCGGGAGGTGCCCTGCTGGTTGGGGTCGTCGCCGGCCGGACGGCCGAACTTGGTCGCCAGCACGACGTTGTCGCGCCGGCCGCGGAGGGCGCGGCCGACGACCTCTTCCGAGTCGCCGTACGCGTCCGCGGTGTCGACGAGGTTGATGCCCGCGTCGAGCGCCTTGTGGATGACGCGAATCGAATCGTGGGGGTCGGGGTTGCCGACCGCGGTGGCGAACATCAGCGCGCCGAGCGCGTACGGGCTGACCTGGATGCCGGTCCGGCCGAGGGTGCGGTATCGCATGGGCCTGCTCCTGCCGTAGAGTGCGAGCTAAGCGGAATATCTTTCCGGAACTATACGGAATGCCTTTCCGTTTCACCAGGGGAGGGTGGAGAGCCATGGCGGAGAGACGGCGGGCCGACGCGCGGCGAAACCTCGACGCCCTGCTCGAGGCGGCGAAGGCGGTCTTCGCCACGTCGGGGGTGGACGCCCCGGCGAAAGAGATCACCGACCGGGCCGGGGTCGGCGTGGGAACGCTCTACCGGCACTTCCCGCAGCGTTCCGACCTGGTCATCGCGGTCCTGGAGCGCGAGATCGACGCCTGCGCGGCGGCGGGTGGCCCGCTCAGCGCCGACAATCCGCCCGAGGTGGCGCTGACCAGATGGATCCAGCGCTACACCGACCTCGTCGCGACCAAGGCCGGGCTCGCGTCGGCCCTGCAGTCGGGCGACGCGGCCCACCAGGCCCTGCGCGAGCACTTCTACGAGCGCATGAGCCCGGCGCTCGACTCGCTGATCGGGGCGGCGAAGATCCGGCCCGACATCAGTGCGGCCGACATTCTGCACGCCGTGGCGCTGCTGTCCCATCCGGTGCCGGGCGAGGGCCCCGACTATGGGCGGCACCTGGTCGCCGTGTTCGTCGACGGCCTGAGGAACGGAACGGGCTGAAGAACGGGACGGGCTAAAGGATCGGCGGCGACGCCAGCGCCCGGCCGGACACGATCATCATGATGATGCCGGCCACGGCATAGATGGCCATGAAGTGCCACGACCGGTCGGCGCGGTCACCCCGGTGCAGGCGGATCGCGTAGTAGGCGGCCGGCACGAAGGCACACCCCGGGATCAGGAACAGCGGGAACCGGGCCGGATCGAACGGGCCTCGGAACCCCGCCGCCAGAAACAGCATCCAGATCACGGCCAGCAGCAGCACCAGCTTGGCGATCAGCCGGCGTGCGTCGGGCGAGATGGACATCGATCGACGGTAGCAAGTGAAGGTGGACGGTCCTTACCGCGTACGGGAAAGAAGGCGGCGCCGGCGCCGTGACCGAAACTTGAAAGATCGTTTAATGTAACCGCATGACACAGATCGGTGACCGACAGTCGCTACGCCGCCCGCGGATCGCCACCTCGGTGATCTTCGCGGCGCACGGCGCGGTGACCGGGACGTTCGCGGCGCGGGTGCCGTGGATCGCCGATCACGTCGGGGCCGAGGTCGGTGCGCTCGGGCTCGCCCTGCTCATGCCCGGTCTGGGGTCGCTGCTGGCGATGCCGGTCTCCGGGCGGCTCGTGCACCGCTTCGACCTGCGGTCGCTGGTGCGGGTGCTGATCCTGCTCTGGCCGGCCGCGCTGATCCTGACGTCGCTGCCGACCGGCGTGCCGGTGCTGTGCGCCACCCTCGTCGTCTACGGCGCGACCGCCGGCCTGGCCGACGTGGCGATGAACGCGCACGCCGTCCTGATCGAGGAGCGGCTCCAGCGGTCGGTCATGTCAGGCTTCCACGGCTGGTGGAGCGTCGGCGGACTGGTCGGGTCGGCGATCGCGGCCGGCGCGGCCAAGGCCGGCGTCGACGCCCGCGTCCACTTCGCGATCGCCGCGGCCGGCCTGATGGCGATCACGCTGGTCGCGTCGGGCTGGCTGATCCCGCACCGGCCGCATCCGACGGCCGACGAGCCGCCCGCGTTCGCGCTGCCGTCGCCGCAGGTGCTGCCGATCGGGCTGATCGGGTTGTGCGCGGTCTTCGCCGAGGGGGCGAGCCTGGACTGGTCGGCGGTCTACCTCAGTGACCTGCTGCATCACCCGGCGGCGACCGGGGCGGCGACCGTCTCGATCTTCTCGGTGTGCATGGCGGCGGCCCGGTTCGGGGGCGACTGGGTGGTGCGCCGGCTCGGGCCGGTGACGACCGTACGGCTGTCCGGCGCCTGCGCGACCGCGGGGGCGCTGATCGTCGTGCTCACCAAGTCGGCGGTCAGCGTGATCACCGGGTTCGGGCTGCTCGGCATCGGGATCGCGGTCGTCGTGCCGCTGGTGTTCGCGGCGGCCGGAAAGATCGGGAACAGCCCGGGACGCAGCATCGCCGGGGTGGCCGGCATCGCGTACGGCAGCGGCCTGATCGCCCCCGGGGTGATCGGCGGCATCGCTCACCTGTCGTCGCTGACCGTGTCCTTCGTGGTGATCGTCGTGCTGGTCGCGCTGATGGGGCTGTGCGCTCAGGTACTGCGGCCGGCCGTTTGACCGGAGCCTCCCGCGCCGGGCGAGGATCGGGTGGATGGGTCGCTTTCGGCGCCGGCCCTCGGGACGGCGCCCGCCTCAGCCCACTCCGGCGAGCCCGTCGATCACCAGCGCCACGTCGAGCGCCCGCGTGCCGACGGTTCCGCCCTCGGCATTCCACACCTCCGACAGAACGCCCATGACGAAACCCCACGCCCGCACCCGCTCGACCGGCATTCCATAACCGTCGGCGAGCTGCTCGATCCGCGCCGGGACCAGCTTCAGCAGTTCCTCGTCCCGGCGCGGCGGATCGGGGTTGTAAAGCATCGGCCCGCAGTCGAAACCGGCGTCACCGACCCGCCCGAACGGGTCGATCGCCTTCCATTCGTCGCCGGCCCGCAAAACGTTGTCATGATGCAGATCGCCGTGCAGAACCCGGTCGTCGGCCGAATCGCACAACGCCTCGAACAGCTCGGCCGCCTTCTCCACCAATCGCCGCGGCATCGGCCCGTCGCCGGGAAACCGGCGCAGATAGGCCCGGAAATCCTCACCCTCACCGCGCAGGTGCGGCAGGGCGCACCCGTCCGGGGGTACGCGGTGAAGCCGTTCCCGGCCGGCACACCGTCGGCGGTCGTCGCCCGGGCAACCCAGTTCATGCTCATCGGGTAAGGCGCCCCGATCGTCAGGTGCCAGTCCTTCGCCGTCCGGTCGATGAGCTCCGGCAGCTCATCCAGCCAGCGGGACCCGGCGTCGCCCCAGCCCTCGAGAATGTTTCGCACCAGCGCCGGCTGCAGTATCTCCCCCATGCCGGATGATGATGCCGTGCCCAGAGTCCTTTTGATAACCGGCGGCGCCGGTGGCATCGGTGCCGCGATGGCCCACCGCTTCGCCGCCACCGGGGGCCGCGTCCTGGTGGCCGACATCGACGAGGAGACCGGCCGGGCGGTCGCGTCCGCGGTCGGCGGCCTCTTCGTCCGCACCGATGTCTCCAACGAGGACGACAACCGCCGGGCGGTCGAGGCGGCCATCTCCGAGTTCGGCGGCCTCGACCTCGTACATCTGAATGCCGGAACCGGCGGCGCGGGCGGCGCCGGTGACGATTTTGATCTGTCCCGCTATCGCCGCACACTGGCCGTCAACCTCGACGGCACGATGTTCGGCCTGCGCGCCGCCCTGCCCGCCCTGGCCGCGCACGGCGGCGGCGCGGTCGTCGTGACGGCCAGCCTGGCCGGCCTGGGCCCGGCCACGTTCGACCCGGTCTACTCGGCGACCAAACACGCCATCGTCGGCCTGGTCCGCTCCCTGGCCCCGGCCTGGTCCGACGCCGGCATCACCATCAACGCCATCTGCCCCGGCTTCGTCGACACCCAGATGATCACCGGCCTCCAGCCCCTGATCACCGCCGGCGGCCTGGCCGTGGCCACCCCCGACGAGGTAGCCGCCGCGGTCGAATCCCTGGCATCCTCGGGCGTGACCGGCGAAGCCTGGACCATCCAGGCCGGCACCCCACCGACGCGGTTCCCGTTCCCCGCGATCGACCTCCCGAAGGCCCGCTGACATGGAATTCTTCGTCTACCACCGCGACCGCCCCGGCTCGGGCGCCCTCCGCGACCAGATGCTCGAAGACCACTGGTCCTACATGGACCGGTTCCAGACCCGGATGATCGCCCGCGGCCCCACCCTGACCCCCGACGGCGAGACCGCCACCGGCAGCGTGCACATCGTCGACCTGGCGTCGCCCGCCGAAGCCCGGGCATTCGCCTTCGACGAACCCACCTACCAGGCCGGCGTCTACCGCGACGTCCTGCTGCGCCGATGGCGCAACGTCCTCGGTCGCACCATGTGGGAATTCCCGGCGGGCCGCGTCGAAAGCGACGGCTACCTGGTCATAGGCCTCGGCCCCGTCGCGGCGGTCGGCCCGCCGCCGGCTTTCGACGGCCTCATCGCGTACGGCCCACTGCTCTCCGACCGCGGCGACCCCGAGATCGGCGTGGCCGCCCTGCTCCAGGCCCCTTTCGCCGTCGCCGGCGCCGTCCTGCCCCCGGACGACTACGCGGCCGTCGAAGTCCACCACTGGGCCTCCGGTGGACGCCCGTCCTGAGTTTCCGTTTCCGCGGAGCGTCCCGGGGTACCCCACTAACGGCACGACGACGTGAACGGCGACGTGGAGGTGCGATATGGCGTTCGACGACAAGGTCGACAACAAGGCCGAGGAAATGGGCGGCAAGGTCAAGGAAGGCGTAGGCAAGGCCACCGACGACGAGCGCCTGGAGGCCGAAGGCAAGGCCGACCAGAGCGGCTCCAAGCTCAAGCAGGCCGGCGAGAACATCAAGGACGCCTTCAAGTCCTGACCCGGTTCCCGATCCCCGCGATTATTCGCGGGGATCGTCCATGTCCACGCCATTCCGCCAATGCACCCGGGGGAAGGGCGGATTCGGGCGTTCGAGCAGGGGTTGCCTGCGGTGGCGCAGGTGCAGGTCGAAGAAGGCGAGTGGGTACGTCTGTTGGAGTCTGACCGCCAGGCCCGGGCTGAACGTACCGATCCAGCCGGCCAGGTCGGTGTCGCTCATGCCGGTGAGGCGGGCTATCTGCGGGAGCAGCCACACGGCGTCGGAGTAGGAGATTTCGGTGCCGCCGTCGATCTGCAGGTCGCGGTGCCAGCCGTGCAGGTGGGTCCAGAACTCGGCGGCGCTGGTGTCGGCGGCGCGGGTGAAGTTGGCGGTCATCATCAGGAATGGCCGGTCGATGTCGGTGGTGATGGGTGGCCGGCATTGCATCGGGCCGTCCAGGCTGAGTCCGGCCCGGATCCGCTGGTCGCCGATCATGGCCAGGGCGGTCGCGGTGCCCCCCTTGGAGTAGCCGAACATGCCGACGCGGCGCATGTCGAGGATCTCGGCCAGCCCGGCCGGCAGCCGGCGGTGCTCGGCGTCGGGGTTGCGGCCGGCGGCGAGGCCTTCGAGGCGGTCGAGGACGAACGGGATGTCGTCGGCGTGGTCCCCGGGCGTGGTCGGCAGGTCGTCGCTGGGGACGGCGAGGTGGCCGCCGGGGAATTCGCTGAACGCGTCGTACGGGGTGTCGACCGTGACCACGACGTAGCCGTGGCTGGCTAGTTCCTGCACGATGACGGTGGTTTCGGAGCGGTGCCCGTTGGAGCCGTGGGAGAACACGATGACGGGCCGCCGGCCGAGTGCCCGCAGCGCCGGGGCTCCGTCACGACCGGCCGTGAGCGGTGCCGCGGCGACGTCGACCGGGAGCCCGTTGTCCGCGAGCAGGCCGCGCAACGGCGCGTCCGGCAGCCACACCGCTGCCGGATAGCGCCGGGCGTCCGGTGTCGCGGGGTACCAGACGCTCACCATCAGCTCGCGGTAGTGACCGGGGCCGGCGACGGGGTCCGGACGGGCCGTATCGATCAGGTGCAGTGACACGATGCCGAGCCGGTACGGCCCGGTCGGCGCGGGCAGGGTGAGGCGGGGCTGGTCGGGGTTGACCTGGCTGGGGCCGGGGCGGCCGGGGTTGGCCTGGTTGGGGTTGGCCTGGCCGGGGTTGGCCTGGCTGGGGTCGAGCCGGCTGGCCGCGGCGGCCGAGGTGCGGTCGGCTCCGGCGAGCGGTCCGGCGGCCCCGGCGGCGAGGGCGGCGGCGAGCAGGCGTCGGCGGGTCAGTGCGATGGTCATCGGTCCTCCGAAGTGTCGCTGGTCTCGACTCGGGCGATGAGCTGTTTGAGGCGTGCGATCTCGTCGGCGAGCGCGGCGGTGCCGGCGGGCGTCAGCGTGATCCAGGTGCGGCCGCGGCGCCCTTCGTAGCCCTTCTCGACTTCGATCAGCCCGGCCGCTTCGAGCACGCTCAGGTGCTTGGAGAGGTTTCCGGCGGTCAGATCCAATTGGGTACGCAGGTAGCCGAACTCGACCCGGCGCGCCTCGTGCGCGATGGTGAGGACGCCCAGCCGGACCCGCTGGTGAACCACGTCGTCCAGCCCGGTGATCGGGTGTGCGGCGTCCGGATCGGGGGCGCCGGTCATGACGTTCACCGGCGCCGGAGGCGGGCCAGGGCGAACCCGGCCGCGCCGAGCAGCAGTACGGTCGCGCTGATGACCTGGCCGGGCACCCAGTACATCCGGGTGTTGCCGGCGTTGCCGGCCCAGCCGAAGTTGATCGGCACCAGGACCACCGCCAGGTAACCGACGGTGAAGGCGAACAAGGCGAGATTGCGTTCGAGTCGGGCGAGGACCAGCAGCGCGATCCCGATCATGCCCCACGGCCCGATCAGGCGATCGACGAACAGCACCCACGACGGGGTCGGCCGCGGGTCGGCCGGCAGCGCCCGCCCCGCCCAATAGATCCTCTCCGCCACCCAAGCGGCGGTGAACAGCAGCGTTGTCACGGCGCCGGTGATCGCGTACGGCATGACCCGCGCGCCGAGCCCGCGCGCTCGGGCGGCCCGGATGTACGAGTAGGCGATCGCGGCGTAGGCCAGCAGGAGAACCGGGGGCCAGTAGTAAAGCACGCCCTGGCGCGAGAATCGGCAGATGTGGTCGGCCGTGCAGTGCACCGACATGAAGTGCACGTCGAACCAGATTCCCAGGTATGTCACCACGGCGAGCACCAGCAGCGTGACCCAGGTCAGCCGCTGATCGTGGCGCACCCGGCGGGCCAGGGCATGCACGTCGGACAGCAACCGCCGGGGATCGCCGTTGGCAGGAAGCGCATCGGTAGTCATGCCAATAGGTTTCCACAGCAAACCTGTCGGCGCTAGTGCCGAATCGAGAGAAGACCGCCGCGCGACGCGCTCCACCGCCCGCCGATGCGCCCATCTGGCCGCCGAGCGCGCGCACCGACCGACGGCGTCCGCGGGCTCGCCAGGGCGAGCGGTCTGTTCAGGTCGAGGGCGGTCGATCGCTTCGCACGTCCTTCCAGACGGCGGAGGCAGCCTGCCAGCCGAGCCAGTGCACCAACTGACGCTCCACTCTTCGGGAAGCGGCAGGCAGACGCCGGAAGTCTTTCAGCGGCACATCCAACCGACCGTAAGCGACTTTCTTCTGTTCGCCAATTTCCGCCTCCAGTGTGAAGCGCGCCCGTTCTCATATAGCTAAGGAAGGTTGCTGGAATACCAACCCAGACCGCAGTCCTCGGCAGTCTGGATAAGTGTGCGCAGGCCTGGTTCCGAGACAATACGGATGGCAGCCGGTACTGGAATCCCTACCCAGGACCAAAGCAGACTCTCACGTCCGGGCGGCAGCCAGCGATGAAACTTACGATGGTTTGGGCCATTCATCCGATTGAGCGCCTCCCGTATTCGATGATTGCCCTACTGAGCAACACGATCATAGATCTGAACGGTCAAGTCGTTTATCGATCGGTCAGAACCTGCAAACGAGGGATCAAGAGGTGCCAAGCCGCCGACCTCGTCGAGGGGTTAGTGCTTCCCGAGCTCAGTCCGTACGATCCATTGCATGGAGATGGATCGATTCCAGAGCCAGAAGATCGCCCAGCAGATCCTTGAAGAAGCCGAACTTCGTGATACGCAGAGCAAAGTGGCCGCTGCCCAAGTGCACGCCCTGATTGCCATCGCCGAGCAGCTGCACGAGGTCGCCCGAGCGCTCGAGAGGCTGAGCGGGCCGCCATCGCCCGGGTGACGATCGGGAGCCACAGCGCCGGACCGACCGTCGCCACACAGATTCAGGCCAGCGGACGCAGATAACTGTATGATGCATGGATGTTGGATGACGAGGTGCTGGGGACGATCGAGACCCAGGTGGCGCTGCTCATGCGACTCGGTGAGGCGACCCGCCGGTCCACCGACGTCAAGCCGCACCGGGCTCTGGACCGCGCAGCCTACGTCATTCTGCGCCGGCTTCAGCAGGACGGGCCGCAGAACGTGTCGGTGATCGCGACCGCGCTCAACCTTGACGGGTCGACCGTGACCCGGCAGGTCACGGCGCTGCAGAAGGACGGGCTGATCGAGCGCCGCCGTGATCCGCGCGACGGGCGGGGCACGGTGATCGCGGCGACGACGCTCGGGCTGCAGCGGGTTGAGGCCGTGCGGGAGGCCAGGCGGGCGCTCTACGGGACGGTGTTGCGCGACTACAGCGGCGAGGAGCGGCGGGAGCTGGCCGCCACGCTGGAGCGGTTCATCGGGGCTCTCGACGCCCACATGCGTACGACCAAGGCGTGACGCGCCCCGGAGGGCGCGCCACCAACCCCAGCTCAGGTTGAGGAAACCGTTTCGATCGGCGTCGCCGACCGGTCGATGCGCGGGTCGCCCTCGTCGGCGAAGTAGTCGTCCGGCGTGGTGCCGTCCACGCCGTCCGGGGTCTTGATGGCCCGGAGCAGCAGCGTCACCAGGACCGCGACCACCAAGTTGACCAGCACCGCCACGAAGCCGACGTAGATGGTCTTCGGTGAGGAGAAGCCGAAGCTGCTCAAGGGGAACGCCGACCCGCCGAAGTGGAGCTTGTGGGTCGCCGGGTTGGGGATCTTCCACAGCATCCACATGGCCAGGCCCATGCCGATCACCCAGCCGGCGATCAGGCCGCCCCGGTGCATCCAGCGGGTGTAGAGGCCGAGCGCCACCGACGGTGCCGTCTGCAGGATGATGATGCCGCCGATCAGCTGCAGGTCGATGGAGAACTGCGGGTCGAGGAAGACGATGAAGGCGACCGCGCCGACCTTCACCACCAGCGAGGCGATCTTCGAGACGCGGGCTTCCTGCGCGTCGGTGGCGTCCCGCTTGATGTACTCCTTGTAGATGTTGCGGGTGAACAGGTTCGCCGCGGCGATCGACATGATCGCGGCGGGGACCAGGGCGCCGATGCCGATCGCGGCGAAGGCGACGCCCGCGAACCAGGACGGGAACTTGTTGTCGAACAGCAGCGGCACCACCGTGTTGCTGTCGACGCTTCCCGCCTTGTTGCCGGCGAGCGGTTTCACCCCGGCCGAGATGGCCATGTAGCCGAGGAGCGCGATCAGGCCGAGCAGGAAGCTGTACGCGGGCAGGGCCGACATGTTCCGCTTGATCACGTTGCGGTTCTTGCTGGCCAGCACGCCGGTGATGCTGTGCGGGTAGAGGAACAGCGCCAGCGCCGAGCCCAGAGCCAGGGTTATGTACTGGATCTGGTTGTTGGCGTTGAGCAATATCCCGTCCCCGGGTGACGCCGATTTGTCGAATTTCGCCGACGCCGAGTCGAAGATGTGGCCCCAGCCGCCCAGCTTGTAGGGCAGGTAGATGACCGCGACGATGATCACGATGTAGATCAGCGTGTCCTTGACGAACGCGATCAACGCCGGCGCCCGCAGTCCCGACTGATAGGTGTACGCGGCCAGGATCGCGAACGCGATGATGATCGGCAGGTGCCGGGCTATCACGCTGTCGCCGGTCACGCCCATGGTCTTGAGCACCGCCTCGATGCCGACCAGCTGGAGCGCGATGTAGGGCATCGTCGCCACGATGCCGGTGATCGCGATCAGCAGGGCCAGGGTCGGCGAGCCGAACCGGGTCCGCACGAAGTCGGCCGGGGTGACGAAGCCGTGCCGGTGCGACACCGACCAGAGCCGGACCAGGATCAGGAAGAACATCGGGTAGATGACCACGGTGTAGGGCACGGCGAAGAACCCCGCCGCTCCGGCGCCGAAGATCAGCGCCGGCACGGCGACAAAGGTGTACGCCGTGTACAGGTCCCCGCCGACCAGGAACCACGTGATCCAGCCGCCGAAGCTGCGGCCGCCCAGTCCCCATTCGTCGAGGTGGGCCATGTCCTTGGGCGCCCGCCAGCGCGCGGCCACGAAACCGATGGCGCTGACCAGGAGGAAGAGGATCGTGAAGATGACGATCTCGGTGATGTGCTCGCTCATGCCGTCACCGCTTCTTCGTCAGCTGGTAGACGACCGAGGTGGTGGCGACGCCGACGAGGATGAAGGCGAACTGCAGCCAGTAGAACGTCGGGAAGCCCCACAACCGCGGCGAGTCGTGGTTGAACAGCGGGGTCAGTACGGGCAGCACGATCGGTATGAGTAGCAGCCAGTTCCACGGGCTGCGGTCGCTGCGTGCGGCGGGCACCGCCTCGGGAGATTCAGGCTCGGCCATCAGCCGTACCTCCTTGTTGTGAGCGCGGACACGGTCCGCGTTTACGCTAACGAGGCAACGGGAAAAGAGTCGATCATCGTGCGCCGAACGGGCGAGGCGGTGCGCCGAACGGCACACCGCCTGGCCTTGGTTTCAAGAGGTCACGGCGTCCAGAGTCCGGTCGCCACGGCCTTGGTGAGCGACGCGTTGGCGTCGTCGCCGTCGAGCGACCACATCATCGCACCGCCCAGGCCCTTGGCCCGGATGTAGATGGTCTTCTCGAGCAGCTGGGCCGGGTCGTCGTAGGTCCAGAACGTCGTGCCGTCGAACAGCCACGAGTTGCCGGCGATCGGGTCCCGGTAGACCTTGAAGCCGGGCAGGTTCTTGACCGTCTTGTAGTCCTCGGTGCCGTCGGCGAAGACGCCGTGCGCGGGCCCGGTGGCCGGCTTGAACAGGCCGTTGCCGCCGCCGGTGACGCCGGTCCAGCCCTGGCTGTAGTAGGGCAGCCCGGCCACCAGCTGACGCCGTGGCGCCCCCTCGGAGATCCACTTGTTGATCGCGCCGTCGAGCGAGAAGTCGTTCGGAACCGGCGTGCCCTTGGGCACGAAGATCGACGACATCTGGTTCGTCGAGGTCTCCCACGGGCCATGGAAGTCGTAGCCCTGCACAGTGCCGAAGTCGAGGTACTTGAAGATCTTCGACGGCTCGAACCCGGCGTCGATCTTGGCCGGTGCGGCCGGCAGGAACGCCGACAAGACCAGGCCCTTGCGATAGGCGTCCAGCTCCTTGCGGAACTCGGCCGCCAGCAGCGTGAAGTTGTGCTTGTCCTCGGGGCGGATCACGTTGCCGACGTTGCCGTCCGAGCCGGGCCATTCCCAGTCGAGGTCGACACCGTCGAAGATGCCGGCCGCGGCACCCGGGGCGACGCCCGGCAGGTTGCCCTTGATCCACATGTCGAGGCAGGAGCTGACCAGCTTCTTACGCGAGGCGTCGGTCAGCGCGGCGTCCGAGAAGAACGCCGAGCCGGTCCACCCGCCGAGCGAGATCAGAACCTTGAGCTTGGGGTTCTTGGCCTTGAGCTCGGCCAGCTGGTTGAGGTTGCCGGAGAGCGGCTGGCCGGCCACGTCGGCCTTGCCGTTGACGGCGAGGTCGGCGGTGAACGGGGTCTGCCAGTCGGCCCACGGGTCGGCCGAGGCGCACAGGCCGTCGGCGGTCACGGTGCCGAACGCGTAGTTGAGGTGGGTGAGCCGGGCCGCCTGGCCCGAGCTCTGCACCTTGCTGAGCTGGTAGTTGCGGGCGTAGATGCCCCACTGCTCGAAATAACCGACCTTGAGGTACGACTGCTGGTGCGACGGGTGCGCCTGTGCCGCAGCCGGTGCGACCGCCACGATGGACGTGGCCACGGCGGCCACGGCTACGAGGCGGCGGGTCAAACCGCGCATGAGCCCTCCAGGGGCAGAGTGAAACCGTGAAGAAAGTTTCCTAATCGAGGAAGCTAAACGTCACCCCTGGCGCCGTCAAGATGACAGACGGGCATGAATGCGCAGGTCATCGATGATGACCGATAGATTACTACCGCAAATGGGCCGTCTCGTTGACCGACCGGACCGCGACGTTGCCGTCCGGCCAGACGTCCATCGTGGAGACCCCGGCGGCGTCCAGATAGAGCCGGTGGAGAAACGCGTCGCCGGCGGCCAGCGCGTCGCGCAGGATCAGCTTGATCGGCGTGACGTGGGAGACCAGCACGACGACCCCGCCGGCGTGCGACTTCACGACCGTCGCCAGGGCGCCACGCACCCGCTTGGCCACCGCCTGGAACGATTCGCCGCCCGGCGGCGCCACGCTGGTCGAGGAGAGCCAGGCCTGCATCTCGCGGGGCCAGCGCTCCTGCACCTCGCCGAAGCTCAGCCCCTCCCAGCGACCGAAGTCGCATTCGATCAGATCTTCGAGCACGGTCACCGGCACGCCGCCGACTTCGGCGGAAATCAGCTCGGCCGTACGCACACAGCGCCGCAACGGCGAAGTGAGGATCGCGGTCACGTCCCGGGACAACCCGGCCACCCGCCCGGCCGCCGCCATCGCCTGGGCCTGGCCCTCATCGGTCAGCGCCGGGTCACCCCGGCCCGAATAGCGGCCCTGCTGGGTCAGAGCGGTCTCGCCGTGCCGCACCATGATGATCCGGGTGGCGTTGTCCATGGCCGGGGGCGCCCAGGACAGCGTGGGGCCGGTGGACTCCGCCTCGGGGGAAGCGAGCGAAGGCTCGGGGGAAGCCGCGCGCGAGGCCTCCGGGGAAGCCGCGAGCGACCTGGAGGACGACGGGCCGTGTCCGCCCGCCGCCTCGTCCATCGCCTTGTTGGCCAGCGCGTCGGCCGCCTTGTTGCGCTCGCGCGGAATCCACTCGAACGTCACGCCGTCGAACCGCTTCACCAACGCGGCCGCCTCGGCCGCCAGCGGCCGCAGCCCCGGGTTCTTGATCTGCCAGCGGCCGCTCATCTGCTCGATGACCAGCTTGGAGTCCATCCGCACGTCGACCTGGGTCGCGTTCAGGTCGAGGGCCGCCTTGAGCCCCTCGATCAGCCCCGTGTATTCGGCGACGTTGTTGGTGGTGACGCCGAGCGAGCCGTACCGCTCGAGCAGGATCTCGCCGTCCGCGTCGCGGACGACCGCGCCGTAGCCGGACGGCCCCGGGTTGCCCCGCGAACCGCCGTCCGCCTCGATCTGCAGCCGCAGACTCACCGTGTTGATGATTCGCTCCTCGTGCAACGCCAAGAAAGGCGGACTCGATCGCTCACAGGCCGGACTCCGCGGTCCGCACCATGATCCGGCGGCACTCCTCGCACCGGACGACCTCGTCGGCCGAGGCCGACTTGACCCGGGCCAGGTCGGCGCCGTAGAGCTCGATCCGGCACCCGCCGCACCGGCCCTGCTTGAACAGGGCCGCGCCGAGGCCGGAGTCGAGCCGGATCTTGTCGTAGAGCGCGACCAGGTCGGCCGGCAGGTCGCCGGCCAGCGGGGCCCGGGAGGAGCTCTTGAACTCCTCCTCCTTGGCGATGTCGGACAGTGCCTCGTCGCGCCGCCGCTCGGCGGCCTCGCGCCGTTCGGTCGCGGCCGCGAGCCTGCTCTTGACCTCGCCGAACGTGGCCTCGGCCGACTCGCGCTTCTCCATCAGTTCGAGCTCGGCGTCCTCCAGCTCGGACTGGCGGCGGTTGAGGGTGGCCAGCTCGTGCTGGAGGCCCTCGATCTCGCGCACCGCGCCGCCCGCGTCGAGCCGGGCCTGGTCGCGGTCCTTGCGCAGGCGGACCTGCTCGATGTCCTTCTCGAAGCGGCTGATGTCACGGTCGAGGTCGTCAACCGCGACCTGGGCCCGGACCCGCTCATCCTCCAGCGCGGAGATCTCCCGGGCGACCGTCTCGATCTCGGCCAGCTCGGGCAGCGTCTTGCGCCGGTGCGCGAGCTGGGCGAGTGCGGTGTCGACGGCCTGCAGGTCGAGCAAGCGACGCTGGGCGTCCGGGGCGGCCTTCACGACGGGTTCTCCTTGTTTTCGAGCGGGTTTTCGAGCGGCGGTTTTCCGAGCGGCGAGTTTTCCAGCGGCGGGTCGAGCGGCTTTTCGAGCGACCCGAAAGCATGGACCGTCCACGGATCGGTGTCCAGATCGGACACGATGACATCAGCCCCGAGCTCGCCGCGCAGCCAACCGGCCACCTCGTCGAGCCAGGGGCGTTCGGTGGCCCAGTGGGCGACGTCGATCAGCGCCGGGCCACCGGCGGCGAGGTGCTCGCTCGCCGGGTGGTGACGCAGGTCGGCGCAGAGATAGGCGTCGACGCCGGCGGCGACGGCATCGGCCAGGAAGCCGTCGCCCGCTCCCCCGCACACCGCCATCGTGCGGATCACGCCGGCGGGGTCGCCGGCGGCGCGCACGCCGGCGGCGGTCACCGGCAGGCGGGACGCGACAAACGGCACAAAATCGGCAAGCGTCATCGGCGCGGCCAAAACGCCGACGCGGCCGGCCCCGGTGCCGGGAACCGCCGCGGGCACCAGCGGCCGCAGGTCACGCAGGTCGAGCCGGGCGGCCAAGGCGTCCGAAACGCCCGGATCGGCGCTGTCGGCGTTGGTGTGCGCCACGTACAGAGCCACGTCGTTGCGGATCAGCCGGTGCACGATGCGGCCCTTGTAGGTGTCGGGCGCGATCGACGACACCGGCTTGAGCAGCAGCGGGTGGTGGGCCACGATCAGGTCGGCGCGCACGTCGAGGGCCTCGTCGACGGTCTCCGGCACGCAGTCGACGACGCAGAGAACGCGCTCGACCGGGTGCCCGAAGTCACCGAGAACGAGACCCACCCGGTCCCAGGAGTCCGCCCACTCCCGCGGATAGCGCAGGTCGAGGGCGGTCACCGCGTCCAGGACGGTGGGCGGTGCGGCTGCGTCGGTCACGGCCGCCAACTCTATATCGCTACGAGACGACGTCCGGCTCGACTCGGCTGGTCATGCGAACCGGATTGCTCACCGCCTGCAGCGCGCGCCGCCACGGGAACTGGTGGCGGAAGCGATCGGTCTGCCCGGGTTCGCCCAGCCGGTACAGATGATCGCCGTACAGCACCTGCACACCCCAGTCGCGCAGCTTGGCCAGGCTCTCGTGCAGCGAGGGGTGCAGTGCCATCACGTTGTTGGTGTACGGCAGCACCGCGATCGGCACGCCGTACCCGTACGCCTCGACCAGCAACCCCAGAACAAGCGTGTCGGTGATCCCGACGGCCCACTTGTTGATCGTGTTGACCGTGGCCGGCGCGACGATCATCGCGTCGGCCGCGGGCAGCGCGTCCGCGTCGCCGGGACTCTTGTAGTAGGTCCGTACCGGGTGCCCGGTCTGTCTCTGCAGCGCGGGCGCGTCGACGAACTTACGCCCGTCCGGGGTGGTGACCACGCACACGTCCCAGCCCTCGTGCTGGGCCATGCGGACGAGGATGCCGACGTCACGGGCCATCGGAGAACCACAGACCAGGATGTACAACACGCCGGTGCTCACTCGCGGACCCACCTCATACGCCGACTCCCATCTGTTCGGCCAGCTCCGCGATCGGAGCCGGCGGCGTGCCCCGGGTACGCCGGAGCACGTCGGAAAGCACCTCGTGGGCGAGCGGGCGACAGCGGATCTCGGACGGGGCGAGCCGATCGCCCTCGAGCAGCATCTCGCTGGCCTTCTCCACGTTGCCGATCTGGTTGTAGCCGCGGGCGATGTCCAGGTAGTGGTGCGCGCGGCGTTCGGGCAGCAGGGCGTTGAACCCGACCACGTCGATCTTCTCGTGGGTGTCCACCGCGGTCCGGCCGTCGCCCAGCTCGACCGCGGTCGCGCAGCGGTGCAACTGCACGTTGGTCGGGCCGAAACTGGTCCAGTAGCAGTTGAAGTCGCCGCCCAGCTCCAGCGAGGCCTGCTCGGCGCCACAGAGCAGGTCGCGTACGGTCGCCGAGTCGCCGATCTGCGCGGCCGCCATCGCGCCGTTGAGCAGCAACATGCCGTACACCGAGAGCCGGTCGTGGTGCGGCCCCTCGCCCCGGGGCTGCGACGCGAGCCGGTTGGCGATGTTGACGTTGACCTCGAGCGAGGGCCGGATCCGGCCGAGGGCGCGCAGCGCGCTGCCGACCCGATAGCTGGCCAGGCCGGCCAGCAGCTGGTCGCCGGCCCGCTGGGAGACCGCGATCGAGCGGTCGGCGGCCAGCCAGGACAGCTCGTGCTCGCCGACCTTGCGCAGCGCCGACGACGCGATCTGATAGACCTGCCCGAGCAGGTGGGCCGCGTCCCGGGCCTCGATGGTGGTGGCGTGCGCGCTGTCCGCCGCCTGGGCGTCCCGCAGCAGTTTGGGCAGGGCGCGCGCCAGCACGCCATATTTGGCGTGCTGATAGGTCAGCCAGGCGTGGCTGACCGCTTTGCGCATCTCGGCCAGGGGCGGCGAATGAGGCACCGCCTGGAAGAACGCGCTCATCTGGTCGTACCGCTCCAGAGCGGCCCGGATCTCCTCGACCTCGACCTGGTCGATGCAGTTCTGAGCCTCGGGCCGGCGTTCCACCTCCTTGCCCAGCAGCAGCTGGACGTCGACCTGGAGTACGTCGGCGATCTCGTAGACGACGGAGAACTTGTCGAGTCGGCGGACCCCCCGCTCCACCTTGTCGACCCAGCTCTTGGATTTGCCCAGCCGGTCCGCGAAGACCTGCTGGGACATCTTGCGTCGGCCGCGCCAGTAGGCGACGCGGCGGCCGATCGGCAGCTCGTCCACGGTGCCTCCCCCGACTCCCCGGCGACCCCCGCCGGCGAGCCCTTCTGTCCTTGGCAGTCTCGACCTTCCACGTCCGCGCACGTCGCACAGCGTGTGTGATCGTCTGCTCACCGATGCTCGTAGTTTTTCCTGCGACTTGCAAAGGGTGGATCTGCCGAATCCAACGAGGCGTGTCACGCTTGGATACGCAAACGGCGCCTGATATGGCGGGTCTCCACCCAGATCGGGGGGTTACAAAGCCATGCAGTGGAGTAGGCATCGACCGTTCGGCCCACCGTCGCTTCTCGATCGACTCGATCGGGCACGGCGCGCGCACGCGGCCCGGCGCTACGCCGCGCACGGGTGGACAGTGGAGCTTCACGGCGAGATGGTCCTGCTGGGCACCGGGTCGACGTTGGACGCGATCGAGGTGCCACCCGGTCTGGGCGCCGCGGTCCGGAAGCCGGGCTCGCCAACCCCGGGACCGGTCGCCGTCACTGCCGCCGGTCGCTGCATCTTTCTCGTACGGCCGGGGAGTCCACTCCGGCCCGAACTGGAGAGACGACTCGACGTGGTCCGGCACGGCCCCGGCTCGTGGGTCGCGGTCGCGCCCAGCCGCCTGCCCGAGGGCCTCGTCCGCTGGGTGGTCCCGCCCGCCCGCACCGGCTGGCGCCTGCCCCCGGCCGACGACGTCCAGCGGCTGCTGGTCGACGCGCTGGGCTCGCGCCCGGTCGTCCGACCGTCCGTCCCCCGGCAACTGTCCACCTCGCGGCGGGCTTGAGGACGCCGACGTCTGGCCGACCGCCGAATCGTTGACGCTGGTAGCGGACGGATCCTGGGCATGGGCGGGGGCACGCATGTCAACTGACAACCTAGTTGCGTACCACCATCGGGTCGAGTCACCCGATGGAGTGAAGGCACGTGAACGCTGGGCCGGCACCCACCCCGCCGGGTCCCGCCCGGTCGGCTCCCGCCCGGCCGGCAACCGCCCACGGCGCTGACCTCCGCCCGGCGTCATCCCCGGCCGGCGTGTGGTCAGTGCACGGAGCTCGCGGTCGTGAGGCTGTGGGTGAAGCGAGGACCGTAGAAGTTGGTCAGACAGGCGTCGGCCGACTGGCAGACCTTGGAGTCGTACGGGGCGTAGGCCAGGAAGTAGTCCAGCTTCCGACCGGCGGCCGACTCGTCCAGATTGTCGGGATAGGCGGCGACGGTGTAGCCGCGGTAGCCGCTGATGCGGTGGTGGGCGTGGTAGGAACGCTGAGCAGCGAAGGTGAAGTAGCCGACCGTGTGGTGGTCGGCGTGGTCGCCGTCGCCGTAATGGCCGGCGTAGTCGAGCGTGCGGATGCGGTCGGGCTGGTAGACGGCCATCGCGGCGGTCAGGGTCTTGACGAGGGTCTGCCTGGTGTAGGCGCCGCCGCTGCCCAGCGGCCGCAGCCGGGGGATCTCGCCCTGCCACAGGGCCGGCAGGGTCCCGAACGGGCGCAACGGGCTGCCGTGCGCGTCGGGCAGCCGCATGAAGAGCAGGGTGATGCGGGTGCCGCGCAGACGCTGCCGGACGATCGGGTGGCCGGCCAGCACGAGGGTGTCGGATTCCCAGGACGCCGACGTGCCGGACATCGCGGCGTACGCGGCCATCGAGCCCCGCTCCCGCCGCAGCCAGTACGACGGCGGCCGCCCGGAGTCGCCCGCGGTCACGAAGACGGTGACCACGCAGCGTCCGGCGGCGATGTCGGCGCTCACCGACGGGTTGATGAAGAGCAGGTCGTCGTCCTCGTGGGCGACCACGTTCAGCGTGCGCGAGCAGCTCGCCGATTTCACCGGCCGCCCACCGACCGCCCGCGTCCGCGCGACGAGGGAGGGCGCGCCGAGAGAGGGCGCGCTCAGAGAGGCCGCGCTCAGAGAGGCCGCGCTCAGAGAGGCCGCGGCGGAGGAATGCGCGGCCACCGAGGTGACGGCACGGCTCGGCGCGGGGGTCAGTGCCGTGACGGCGAGCGCGGTCGCGCCGAGCATCCCGGCGGCGACCCGGAAGGCCCGGTTGCAGCGTCGTCGAGCCACGTCGCTCCCCTCATCGGTATCGGCAGGCACCGCCTAGATCGGCTCGGCGGCCCACCGGCTCAGTAGGTACGACGCAGCGCAACTCACCCGCAACCAGGCGGGTAGAGAAAGTTGCCGATGGGGTTCAAGATCGGTGCGTGGCGACGATCTTTCTGGCGCACGCGGCCGCCGACCGCGACCATGCCCGATCCTTGGCTTCCGGCCTCCGCTCGGCCGGCTTCACCCTGCTCGCCGACCCCGCCCCGGCCGGTGATGACGGCTGGTGGGCCCGCCTCCTGGCCGCCGTCCAGGACACCGACGTCCTTCTGTACGCGACGTCTCCCGGTTTGGCGCCGGCCTCGCCGGTGGTCGCGGCGCTGCGGGACTACGCCGTGGGAATCGGCATCCCGACGCTCGAGGTGCACCTCTCCGGCGCCGGCGACGCCACCGGGATCGACTTCCGGCGCCCGACCGCTGACGCCGCGTTTCTGCTGGTCGGAGCGATCGCCGCACGGCCGGAACGGCCCGTGGTCGCGGGATGGCAGGTCTCGCCCGAGTCACCCTTCGCGCGGTTGGCCGATCTGGCCCGTGACGTGCAGGCGACGACGATCTCGCCCGGCGACCAGCGCCGGCTGGTCGACCGATTGCGGACCGCCGCCGCCGACCCGGCCGCCCGCGAACTGGCCACCATCCTGCGCCGGCGCCCCGACATCGACGCAGACCGCATCGCCGATCTGGGCCGGGCGTTCCCGGGAGACACAAGAGGCGTCGCCGGTGAACCCGAGCCAAGCCAAATCGAACCCGGCACAAACCGAGCCGCGCCGACCGCTCCCGGGACGGCCCCGCCAGACACCGCCTCGACAGCATGGCAAGCACCGGCCGGGCCAGACACCCGCTCGACGGCATCGCAAGCACCGGCCGGCCCGGACGCCCGATCTACGGCATGGCAGGCACCGGCCGACCCGGCCCCCGGCTCGACGGCACGGCAAGCACCCGACGGGCCGGGACCCGGCTCGACGGCATGGCAGGCGCCGGCCGGTGGGCTCAGCCCGGAGGACGTGCACAACATTTTCTTCCGGAAGGCGCCGTTCGGGCGGCGAGGCTATGACGAGGAGCAGGTGGACGTCTTCCTCGACAAGGCGGAGGAGGATCTCAAGGCCCGCTATGCCGGCGGCCTCGTCGTGCAGGTGCGGCTGGTCGCCGCCGACGTGCATGACATCAGCTTCATGAAGCCGCCGAGGGGTAAGCGCGGCTACAACGAGGAGGAGGTCGACGCCTTCCTCGACGAGATCCAGCGGACCGTCGCCGCCCTCGATCACGCGCTGGCCGAGCACGGCATCGCCGTCGTCAAGCCGTAGTGCGCCGCCGGGCCAGGAAGCGGCCCGGCGGCGGCGATCGGGTGGTCAGCCGGCCGGGGCGGGGTCGTCGCTCCGCGGCTCGGCGGTGGACCAGGCCCCGCCGGCCGAATCACGGCCATGCTGGTCGGCGGCCGGTCGCGCCGAGGCAGGCTGGCCGGGAGCAGGCTGGCCGGGAGCAGACCGGACGGGAGCGGGCGGGGCCGGGGTGGCCTGCCACGGAGCTCCCGGGGCCAGGACGCCCAGGAACTCGAGGCGGGCGCGGATGCCGCCGGGGGTGCGGCCAAGCTCGTCGGCGAGGTCGCGGAGGCGGGCGCCGGCTCGGTAGCGGGTGGTCAGGCGGGTGTCGTCGGACTCGGTCCAGCGGGTGCCGCGGTTGGGCGGGCGGTCGGGGCGGGCGGACGGGCTGCGGGAGGAGAGGGCCGGTTGGGTCATCGCGATCAGGCCGGACAGGGTGGAGGTCAGGACGTCGGTGAGGGAGGTCAGGTCGGCCGGCGCTATGCCACCGCTGATCTCGCTCACCACCTGGCCGTTGCCGTCGCTGCTCACGATGCAGAGATCGATGCGGTGGTCTTCGGCCGGGAAGGCGGTGACCTGGTAGTCGATCTCGCCGAGCACCAGACGACGGTCGAGGGTGATCGGGGACGACTGGAGCTCTGTCTCATTCATGGGAGAAAACCTAGGGGCGGGCTATGACAGTTTTCGGCTGGTTGGAGGCCGGGAGCCGAAAGGTGGCACATCAGCGTCCGGGCAAGCGCCCCGCGAGCATTCGCACCCCCGGCCCGTCGAGGTCGGCGAGGGCCACCCGGCGCCCGGCGACCGCCATCATCAGCGCCTCGGCCGGCCCGGCCAGAGCCGCCCCGGAGCCCCATGACCAGGACAGATCGGTCGCCTCGAGGCGCAGCCCGGCCAGTCGCCGCCGGGGCGTGAAGCCGATCGCCCGCCCGCCGGTCAGGAACTCCAGCGAGACCCGTAGCCGCTGGAGGTCGAGCCCGTGCGGCAGCCCGAGCGGGCGCCGCATGTCCTGCCCGTGCACCTGCAGGTCGGTGAGCTGGCCCGGGTAGCCGACGACCGGGGCCCGGAACTCACTGGAAGCAAGACGGCGCAGGTCGGAAGCCAGGGAGGGACGTCGGGCGACGGCCACGGCCAGCCGCGCGTTCGCCTTGTGCAGCCGGAACCCGCTGGTCACGAACATCGCCAGCATCTGCCGGGCGGGCAGCGGCGAGACCGCGGCCACCAGGTGGCCGACCACCTGGCGTACGGTCCACTCCCCGCACAGGCTCGGCACCTCGAGCTGGGCCGGGGTGAGCGAGTCGACCAGGTCCGCGATGCGCCGGCGCTCGGACGCGATCGCGGCGTTGATGTCCATGCGAACGACCCTAACGAGGGACCGGCCGGGTCGGGGACGCCCGGTGACTCGTTCAGCAAGGGTGCGGGTAGTCATCGATGGTCGCTTCGTCCTCGACGAGGCGGACCTGCACCGCCGGATGGTCGCCTCGCTGGGGTACGGCCCGCTCTACCGGCACGACCTCGCCTCGCTGCACGAGCGCCTGGCCGCCGGTGACCCGCGCCCGCTGTGCCTGACCTGGACCCATGCCGCGGCGATCCGGCTCGCCCTGGGCCGGCCCGGCTACGACAAGTACGTCGCCGCCCTCGAGTCGATCGAGGCCCAGGACGCGGAGAAGCTCTGGTACGAGCGCTTCGTCCTGCAGATCTACGAGGAATGACCGCACCCCATCTGCACCGGTCGCCCGCCTCAAGCCGGCCCTCGAACCACCGATTCCTTGGGGCACCGGCGAGGGGTTCTCGCCGGTGGGCGGGCCCCGGTCGGATTCCCCTCGGCGATCAGGGCCCGCCCGGAAACCGGGCCGCGGGGAGGCTGGCATGCAGGGCGAACTCCACATCGGTGCCGACGCCGAGAAGGTGGTCGTATCCGCGTACCCGCTCCGGATGCGCGAGGGACGCGCCACCCGGCGCCGGACCGGTTCGGTGACCGAGTTCCTCCCGGCTCTTCCGAGCGGGCGCAGCCGCGAGGCCCGCATCGCGATCGCTTGCCGCGTCGCTCTCTCCCTGATGGTGGTCACCGCCTTCCTGTACGCGACCGGCGTGCCGTGGCTGCTCCCCGCCCTCGCCTCGGCGACCGGGCTGACGCTGCTCTGGCGCCGGATGGCGCGCGCTTCCCGGCCGGGCCGTTTCGCGGTGCCGGCCGACGACGAGTCGCGGGTGTTGTGGAGCGAACCCGAGCGGGTCGCCTACGAGCGTGCGGTCACGGTGTCGCGCCGGATCCGGCGCACCTGGCCGGCGCTGCCGGACATGATCGACCCGGTGACGGCCGACCGTTCGCTGACTCGCGCTCTGGGTGACCTGGCGGCCCAGATGGCCCGGCGGCAGGAGATCCGGCGCCTTCGCGCCGAGCTTCAGGACGTACGCGAGCAGGGCGTCCCCGGCGACAGCCCGGCTGTTCTCGCCCTCGCCGCCCAGCGGGAGCGGGTGGAGAAGCTGTGGCTGGAGACCGCCGAGTCGGCCAACCGCGTGCTGCGGAGCCTCGACGCGGCGGCCCGGGCGGGCGAGACGTTCCTGCGCGAGCAGCGGATCAGCGACACCGCCCGGGCGGCCGAGCAGGTGCTGGCCACGCTGGTGCCGAACGCCGACCCGATCGAGGCCGGTCCCGAGCTGGCCACCCGCACCGAGGCCGTGATCAGCGCGTACCGCGAACTCGAGGTCATCTAGTCCACGATCAGGTCGACGTTGATCATCGCGCCGGCCTGGAGTCCGGCCGCGGCCGAGCTGATCACCTGGGCCATCGGCTCGGTGACGTTGCCGGCCAGCCAGACACCGGGAACCGCGCTGCGGCCGGTCGGGTCGGCCGACGGCACGTGGGTGCCGGCCCCGGACGGGTGCTCGGCCGCCTCGAGACCGAGCGTGACCAGGAAGTTCGCCCGCGCGGTGACCCGAGCGGCGATGACCAGGGCGTCGCGGGCCACGAACGTGCCGTCGACGAGGCGTACGCCCTTGGGTTCGACCGCGGCGATCCGCTCGCCGGGGATGATCTGTACGTCCGGGCTCCACTGCTTCCACAGGCGGGCCTGCTCGGACGCCCGCTCGTTGACCGCGATCACGCCGATCGAGCGGCCGCGCACCTCGTAGCCGTGGCAGTACGGGCAGTGCAGCACGGTGTGGCCCCACTGCTCGGCCAGCCCGGGGATGTCCGGCAACCGGTCGTGCAGGCCGGTGGTCACGAGCAGCCGCTTCGCGTGGTGTTCGCTGCCGTCTTTCAGTTCGACGTCGAAGCCGCTCTCTTGATTGCCCCGGGCCGCGACCACCTCCCCGTCGAGAATCGTGCCGCCGTACCGGCGTACCTCCTCGCGGCCGGCGCCGAGGAACTCGGCCGGCCGCATGCCATCGCGGGTGAGAAAGTTGTGGATGCCCTCGGCCGGGGCGTTGCGCGGTGCGCCCGAGTCGATCACCAGCACCGATCGCAGGGCGCGCCCGAGGGCCACCGCCCCGCTCAGCCCGGCCGGCCCGCCGCCGATCACTATCACGTCGTAAGTCATGTTTTTCATGCGCCGACAGTGGCGCGGTTCCCGGCTGGTGGCAAACTTCTTTGCCATGACGGCAACTTCCTCCGACGTCCTCCGCGAGGTCGGCCCCCGGCTGCGCGAGCTGCGCAAGAAGTCCGGTCACACGCTGGCCGCCCTCGCCGAGATCACCGGCATCTCGGTCAGCACGCTGTCACGGCTCGAGTCGGGGCAGCGCAAGGCCACCCTGGAGCTGCTGCTGCCCCTGGCCCGGGCCCACCGGGTGCCGCTGGACGAGTTGGTCGGAGCGCCCCCGGTCGGCGACCCGCGGGTGCAGCAGCAGCCGATCCACCGCCACGGCATGACCTTCCTGCCGCTGACCCGCCAGATCGGCTCCCCCCAGGCCTTCAAAATCATCATCCCGGCCGGCCCGGTCCAGGTCCCCGAGCCCAAGACCCACGAGGGGTACGAATGGATCTTCGTGCTCAGCGGGCGGGTCCGCCTGGTCCTCGGCGACCACGACCTGCTGCTGGCCCAGGGCGAGGCGGCCGAGTTCGACACCCGCACTCCGCACTGGTTCGGCAGCGCCAACGGCGAGCCGGTCGAGTTCCTGTCCATCTTCGGCCGCCAGGGCGAGCGCATGCACGTCCGTGCCCGCCCCAAGAAGGCGGCCTGACCAGGCCACCGCGGCTCCGGCCGGGGCCGGACGGCACAACCACCTAATTGGCTGATCGCGATCCGGGAACACGGTGGGCAGTCTTTGCTGGTGACCGCCACGTCTGATCTGTTCGTCAGCTATGCCG
The DNA here is from genome assembly GCF_040682075.1 of Actinoplanes sp. NPDC051411. NCBI lineage: Bacteria > Bacillati > Actinomycetota > Actinomycetes > Micromonosporales > Micromonosporaceae > Actinoplanes > Actinoplanes sp. NPDC051411. The sequence continues at coordinate 60,709 of NZ_JBFBAD010000057.1, forward strand.
GGCCGGACCGGCCGTGGGCGGAGTGGGCGGGGCAGGAACTCGAAGCAGCCGGCTACACAGTGGAGCTCGACGTGTGGGACTGGGAGACCGGTTCCAACTTCGTGCTCAACATGAACGCCGCCCTGGAACGCGCCTCGCGGGTCCTGGCCCTCTACTCGAAGGCGTATTTCGCCGAGGACCGGTTCACCGTGGACGAATGGACCGCGGTGCTCGGCGAACGTCCGGCCGCCGGGGGCCGGCGGCGGCTGATTCCGGTACGCGTGCAGGACGTCAAGCCCCCCAAGATCCTCGCCCCGCTCCTCTACCGCGACGTGTTCGGCCTCGACGAACAGCAGGCCCGCGCCGCACTGCTGACCGCGGTCGGCGGTCCACAGCGACCCGCCGGACGCGTCGCGTTCCCCGGAGAGCAACCGCAGGCAGCTGTCCCGGGGCCGGCGGAGTCGCGGCCCGGTGTCCGGGTGCCGGGAACGCGCCCGACAGTGTGGAACGTGCCCCGCCGCAACCCGGCCTTCACCGGCCGCGAACCCATGCTGGCCGCACTCCGGCAACGCCTGTCCGACGGGGAATGCGCCCTGGTCCAGGCCTTGCACGGCATGGGCGGGGTCGGCAAGACCCAGCTCGCCATCGAATACGCCCACCTGTTCGCCGGCGACTACCAACTGGCGTGGTGGATCGACGCCGAACGACCCGACCTGATCGGCGAACAACTCGCCGCCCTGGCCGTGACCGCCGGCTGGGTTGATCAAGGGGCGACCGTGGCCGCCGGAGCCGCGACGGCGATGCAACGCCTGAGCGGGCTGCCGCGGTGGCTGCTGATCTTCGACAACGCCGAGTTGCCCGAGCACCTTGATCCCTGGCTGCCCGACGGGCCCGGCCACATCGTGATCACCTCACGCAACAACGGGTTCGGCGAACTGGCAATCCCGGTCGAGGTCGACGTGTTCGTCCGCCCGGAGTCGATCGCCCTGCTCCGGCGCCGTCTGCCGACCGTCACCGGCCCGGACGGCGACCGGCTGGCGCAGGCGTTGGGCGACCTGCCGCTCGGACTGGCACAGGCGGCCGGCCTGATCAGCCAGACCCGCATGCCGGTGAGCGACTATCTGACCGGACTCAGCGAACACCGGCAGGTCGACGCCCTGCTCCGGAGCCACAAGCCGCTGCACTATCCGGCCCCGTTGGCGGCCGCGATCGACATGTCGACAACCCGGCTGGAAGCGGAAGACCCCGCCACGACAGATCTGCTGCAACTGTGCGCCCTCCTGGCGCCCGAACCGGTCCCACTGGCCTGGTTCCCCGCTGCCCCCGCACACGTTCTCGGCCAGTCGCTGGCCGCGATCGCCGCCGCCCCGCTGGCGTTTCGCGACACCCTCGGCCGACTCGCCCGCTACGGCCTGATCCGCCTCACCGAGGACTCCCTGCAACTGCACCGCCTCACCCAGGCCGTACTCGCCGACCGCCGAACCCCCGGCCAGCAACGCCACGACCGGCAACGGACCGAACAACTCGTAGCCGCCGCCGAACCCGACAACGACGGCAGCGACCCGGCATCATGGCCGGCCTGGGCCGCGCTGCTCCCCCACCTGCTGGTGCTCGACCCGGCAACCGCCGGCCCGCAACTGCGCACGACCGCCTGCAACGCCGTGTACTACCTGCTCATGCGCGGCGAATACAACACCGCGTTCCCACTGGCCGAAGCCTGGCACAGTCGCTGGCAGACCGACCTCCACGCCGACGACCACCACGTCATCTGGGCGGCCAACCAACTCGCCTCCGCACACCAGTACCTGGGCCACTACCAGGAGGCCCGTCGCCTGGACGAAGACAACCTCACTCGCCGGCGCCGCATCCTGGGCGACGACCACCTCGACACCCTGGCCTCAGCCGACAACCTCGCCGACGACCTGCGACAGCTGGGCGAGGACGACCAGGCACGCCAGCTGAACGAAGACACCCTCGCCCGCCTACGCCGCACACTGGGCGACGACCACCCCAACACGCTGGCTTCGGCCAGCAACCTGGCAGTCAAACTGTGGTTCGTGGGCGAACACGATCGAGCAAACCGCCTGAACAGGGAAACCCTCGCCCGCCAGCGCCACACCCTCGGCGACGACCACCCCGACTCGTTGACCACAGCCAGCAATCTCGCCGTGACCCTGGGGCAGAGGGGCGAACACGAACAGGCCCGCGACCTCAACGAGGACACCCTCGCCCGCCGGCGCCGAGTCCTGGGCAACGACCACCCCGACACCCTGACATCGGCCACCAACCTCGCCCACGACCTGCGACGCCTAGGCGAAGACGAGCAGGCCGCCGCCCTGGAGGAAGAAATCCGCGCCCGCAAACGCCACCTGCCACCCGACCCGACCGCAACCCGCCGCGGGCTGTCCGAGGGCGCGGCCCCGGGAGAGGAATAACGGCATGCCGCGGACCCGGAGCGGTTTCGGCGGCAACCAAGAATCCATCAACGGCGCAGGCATCCCCGACCGCGGCTGACTCCGGCGATCGAGTTCGACGTAGACGCGGATGTGGCTCAGTGGCGCACCCGCTTCGGCAAAGCCTCGTCGGCCCGCGCCCGGCCAAGGTTTGTTTCATACGGATCCAGCGCCGTCACCACTGCGTCCAGAACCCCCGAACACACGCACGACGCTCAGGAACGCCTGCACGCTGACACCCACGTCGCCGGTCTCGACCCGCCGCAAGGTATTGCGAGCGATGCCGACACGCTCGGCGACCCGGTGAACCCTTGAAGCTTCCGCCACACCACGAGCTGCTCACCGATGCTCACGGCGCCGCTCCGCAATCGGCCCAGCTCAGCCACCGCACCGCGGGGCGTCCGGGGGCTCGGCCCCCGGAGCAAAATGACGCGGGGCCTCGGTCCGCGCTTTGGCGGACGCGGGGCTCCGCCCCGCGTGGGCGCGGTAGGTTTCGAACCTACGACCCCTCGCTTGTAAGGCGAGTGCTCTCCCACTGAGCTACGCGCCCGGCACCACCCGCAGGCGGCCGGAAGGGCAATCCTACCGGTTGAAGCGTCAGTAAATCACTGCAGGTCTTCGAGGGCCTGTTGCCAGGCCTTCTGGTCGCGGGCTTCGCGCGGCCCCAGCTCCTCGGCGAACCGGATCGTGCCCGTGCGGTCGATGAGGAAGGTGCCGCGGTTGGCCCGGCCGGTGGTTTGGTCGAAGACCTCGTAGGCCTGGGCTACGCCGCCGTGCGGCCAGAAGTCGGCCAGCAGCGGGAACTGGAAGCCCTGCTGGAGGGACCAGATCTTGTGGCTGTACGTGGAGTCGACGCTGACCGTCAGGACTTGGACCCGGTCGTTGGAGTAGGCCGGGAGGTTGTCCCGGATCTCGGTGAGTTCGCCCTGGCAGGTGCCGGTGAAGGCGAGCGGGTAGAACACCAGGAGGACCGCTTTGTGGTCTTTGAAGTCAGCGAGGCTGACCTCCTGGTTGTTCTGGTCCTTGAGGGTGAAGTCGGGCGCGATCTCACCTACGGCTAGCGGCATAGGGCACACACTAGCCAGGCCGGCGTCGGTCGACGCCGGCCGGGACGGGAAGCGACAGTGAGCTACTTCTTCTTGGCACCCCGGGGGGAGACCAGCCGCGCGCCGGTCCAGTCTTTGCCGGCGTTCAGCGTCGAGGTCTGCTGGAGGCCCGCGGTGGGGGCCGATTCGCTGACTTCGCTCGGCTCGACGTGGCCGTCGCGCCCGGCTTTCGGGGTCAGGAGCCACACCACGCCGTTGTCGGCGAGGGGGCCCAGGGCGTCGGTGAGCAGCTCGAACAGGTCACCGTCACCGTCGCGGTACCACAGCAGTACCGCGTCGACGACCTCGTCGGTGTCTTCGTCGACCAACTCGCCGACGCGTTCGGTCAGGGCGTCACGGAGGTCCTCGTCGACATCGTCGTCGTAGCCCATCTCCATGACCACCATGTTCGGCTCGAGGCCGAACCGGTCCGCCAGGCTACGTACGCCGTCGGCCTGACCAGCGGTCGCGCTCACTGTCTAAGTCCTCCTTGCAGATAAGTCGGGTGAAACCTGGGGGTAGTCCACACACTTGCACGTCGCTGCGCAAGTAGCGCACCGGGTGTGTGGCAATTTACCGCGCCAGCAGGGCGTGGGCACCCTGTGTGATGGCATCCTCCCCCACGAGCACCTGAAGCGCTGCCGGACCGAGCGGAATCAGCGAGTCCGCCGACGCTGTGCGGCGGGCCGCGCCGACGAAACCGCCGTCTACCAGGGCGGCGAGGATGCCTTCGCCGACGCCGCCGGAGCGGCGGGTCTCGTCGACGATGAGTACGCGGCCGGTCGCCGCCGCCTCGCGGACCAGGTCACCGGCCGGGAGCGGGCTCAGCCAGCGCAGGTCCACGACTCGGGATCCGACTCCTTCGGCGGCGAGTTGCGCGGCCACGCGGAGTGACATGCGCAGTCCGTTGCCGTACGTGATGATCGTGAGGTCGGCGGCGCTGCCGACCGGATAGGTCCGGGCCCGGCCGACCGGAACGTGTTCGCCCGCCCATTGGGATGGGTCGGCGTAGGGGGCGAGCCACTCGTTGTCGCCCTGCTGGTAGAGGTCGCGGGTGTGGTAGAGGGCGATCGGTTCGAGGAAGACGCAGACGCTGCCGTCGGCCTGGGCCGACGCCAGGCAGGAGCGGAGCATCGGTGCGGCGTCGGCCGGCCGGGCCGGCACGGCGAGGACCAGGCCGGGTACGTCGCGGAGCACTGCCACCGAGTTGTCGTTGTGGAAGTGGCCGCCGAAGCCCTGCTGGTAGGCGAGCCCGGCGACCCGGACGACCATCGGGTTGCGATAGGCGCCCGAGGAGAAGAACGACTGGGTGGCCGCCTCGCCACGCAGCTGGTCTTCCGCGTTGTGCAGGTAGGCCAGGTATTGGATCTCGGGGACGGGTAGCCGGCCGTCGAGCCCGGCGCCGAGCGCGAGACCGAGGATCGTGGTCTCGTCGAGCAGGGTGTCGAAGACCCGTTCGCCGCCGAAGCGTTCGTGCAGTCGCTTGGTGACGCCGTAGACACCACCCTTTCGGGCGACGTCTTCACCGAAGACGAGCATGCCGGGGTTGCCGGCGAGCGCGTCGGTGAGCGTGGCGTTGATCGTCTGGGCGAGGGTGAGCGGGCCGCCCTGTTCGGGGAGTTTGCCGCCGAAGGCCTGGGAGCGGGCGGCGGCGCCGGGGCCGAGGGCGCGGGTGGCCTGCTCGGTGATCGCGTGGGCGACGCGGAGGGGGCGGCGCGGGGCGAGCGGGGCGACGATCTCGGCGACCGAGGACAGCTTGGGTTCGCTGAGCACCTCTTCGGCGACCTTGCGGACCTGCCAGCCGACCTCGTCGTAGCGGGTGATCACCTCGTCGGGCGCGAGCAGCCCGGCCTCGATCAGAAGGCGGGCGGTGGCGACGAGCGGGTCGCGGGCCAGGTCGCGGTTGATTTCGTCGGTGGAACGGTAGGCGACCTCGGCGTCGGCTCCGGCGTGGCCCATCAACCGTACGGTCGACAGGTGCAGCACGGCGGGCCGGCGCTCGTGGCGTACCCATTCGGCGGCCTCGGAGGCGGCGTCGAAGGTGGCGACCAGGTCGCAGCCGTCGGCCGCCGAGTAGCGCAGGCCGGGCCGGGAGCCGAGCATCGCGGCGACCCAGCCGTCGGGGGTGGGCACGCTGACGCCCAGCCCGTTGTCTTCGCAGACCAGCAGCAGCGGGAGCCGCTGGTCGGAGTGGTCGAACCAGCCGGCCGCGTTGAGCGCGGCGGTCGCGCTGGCGTGGTTGACCGAGGCGTCGCCGAACGACGCGACGACGATGGCCTCCTCGGGCCAGCGGTGTTCGACGCCTTTCCAAGGGCGGCCGAACGAGAAGGCCAGGCCGACCGCCCGCGGCAGGTGGGAGGCGATCGTCGAGGTGGTCGGGATGATGTTGAGCTCGGCGTTGCCGAAGACCTTGTGGCGGCCGCCGGCGATCGGTTCCTGGGCCGAGGCGACGACCCCGCGCAGCACGTCGCGGATGGCGTCGGCCGACTTGCCGGCGCGGGCGCAGTAGAAGCCGGCCGACCGGTAGTGCAGCAGGGCCGGGTCGGTCGGGGCGAGGGCGGCCGCGACGGCGGCGTTGCCCTCGTGCCCGGACGATCCGATGGTGTAGAAGCCCTCGTTGAAGCTGCGCAGCCAGCGGGCGGCGAGGTCGAGGTGGCGGCTGGCGAGCTGGGCGTCGAAGAGCTCGAGGGCGCGGGCGCCGGTGAGCGCGGTGCCCTCGCGGACGGCGTCGTCGGCGGTTCGGCGGCTGTCAGGGGTGGGCAGGGCCGAGACCGCGTCACGGAAACGCTCGTCGAGGTTCTGCGGGGTGGTCACTCACCCAGCATTCCGGACCCGCGCGAACCGTGCCACGTCGGAAAGCGGTGGGCCACGTCAGAAAACCGCTAAACCACGCGGCGCCGATCACCGACTGGTCTACTCAGTGCATGATCATCCGGCTGGCGCTGACCCGGTTGGCGCAGGTCATGCTCTGGATCGGGCTGACCACGGCCCTGTTCGTGCTGCTCGATCTCTATACCTAATAGGCTCGTGAAGATGCGCAGCGAAACGATCACCGTCCGGACCGGAGGCTCGCCGGTCGTCCGCGACATCACGGCCGAGGCGGCCGACTTCGTGAGGTCCGAAGGAGACGGGCTGCTGCACGTCTTCGTGCCGCACGCGACGGCCGGCCTGGCGATCATCGAGACGGGCGCCGGTTCGGACGAGGATCTGCTGGCCGCGATCGACGAGCTGCTCCCGGCGCAGGACAAATGGCGGCACCGCCACGGTTCGCCCGGACACGGCCGCGACCACGTTCTTCCGGCCTGGCTTCCGCCGTACGCGTCCTTGCCGGTCCTGCAGGGCCGGATCGCCCTCGGCACCTGGCAGTCGATCTGCCTGGTCGATACCAACGGTGACAATCCCACGCGTCAGGTGCGGTTCTCTTTCCTGCCCGCGTGAGGAAAGTTACTGGCCAGTACATGTGTCGCGCATCGCGTCAACGCCCGGTAGGCGTGACGGTGCCCACCGCGAGGGGGCAGGATGGAATTAACCTCCGTGTGACCCACACAATGGGCCGCCCGGATCAACTACACCCGACCAAGAGGATTGCCTGTGGCCACGGAGCGCAAGCGCCCGGTGATCAGCGATGGCCTACCGAGCCAGCTTCCGGACATCGACCCCGAGGAAACCAACGAGTGGGTCGAGTCGCTGGATGGAGTCATCG
>NZ_JBFBAD010000058.1:0-59908 GCF_040682075.1 Actinoplanes sp. NPDC051411
ATAGTATCATCACTCTTTTAAAATACTTGACAATACGGAGATCTTTGTTTTTGTACGCCGCGGGCGCCATGGCGCCCGCGGCGATCGCTGGCAACTCACTTCCTTCGCGCACGGAATAAGCTTGGCAGCGATGACCTACTTGGATCACGCGGCGACCACGCCCATGCTCGCGGAAGCGCTCGACGCCTACGTCGCCGCCGCCCGAGACGTCGGCAACCCGTCGTCCCTGCATGCCGCCGGGCGCTGTGCCCGCCGGCTGGTCGAGGAGTCCCGCGAGCGCATCGCCGCGGCACTTGGGGCCCGCCCGTCCGAGGTGATCTTCACCAGTGGCGGCACCGAGAGCGACAACCTCGCCACCAAGGGCATCTTCTGGGCCCGCAAGGCCACCTCGCTCAACCACAACCGGGTCCTCGTCTCCTCGGTCGAGCACCACGCCGTCCTCGACGCCGCCGACTGGCTGGCCACCCACGAGGGTGCGGTGGCCGGCCTGCTGCCGGTCGACGCCCTGGGCCGGGTCTCGGTGGAGACCGTCGCCGAGCTGCTCGACCGCTACCGCGACGAGATCGCCGTGATCAGCGTGCAGTGGGCCAACAACGAGATCGGCACCGTCCAGCCGATCCACGAGCTGGCCCGCCTGGCCGCCGAGGCCGGCGTTCCCTTCCACACCGACGCCGTCCAGGCGGTCGGCCAGATCCCGGTCGACTTCGCCGCCAGCGGGGTCGCCGCGATGACCGTCACCGGGCACAAGCTGGGCGGCCCGGTCGGCGTCGGCGCACTCCTGCTGGGCCGCGACGTCGCCGCGACGCCGGTGCTGCACGGCGGCGGTCAGGAGCGCGACGTGCGCTCCGGCACCCTCGACACGGCCGGCGTGGCCGCCTTCGCGGTGGCCGTCGAGACCTCGGTCAAGGGCCGGGAGGAATACGCCGCCCGGGTCGGCGCCCTCCGCGACGACCTGATCGCCCGCGTCCGGGCGGCCGTGCCCGACGCGATCTACAACGGCGACGCCGACGACCGCCTGCCGGGCAACGCCCACTTCAGCTTCCCGGGCTGCGAGGGCGACGCCCTGCTGATGCTGCTCGACGCCCAGGGCGTCGCGTGCTCGACCGGCTCCGCGTGCTCGGCCGGCGTCGCCCAGCCCAGCCACGTGCTGCTGGCGATGGGCGCCGACGACGAGCGGGCCCGCTCCTCGCTCCGCTTCACCCTCGGTCACACCTCGACCGCCGCCGACGTCGATGCGCTCCTGGCCGCGCTGCCCGGCGCGGTCGAGCGGGCCCGCCGGGCGACGGCCTGGAAAACGCCGCGCTGAAAAGGCGGATAGGCTCTAGGCATGCGAGTTCTTGCGGCCATGTCCGGCGGGGTCGATTCCGCCGTCGCCGCCGCGCGCGCCCGGGACGCCGGTCATGACGTCACCGGTGTGCACCTGGCGTTGTCCCGAAACCCCCAGACCTACCGCACCGGCGCACGCGGCTGCTGCACGCTGGAAGACTCCCGCGACGCGCGCCGGGCGGCCGACGTGATCGGCATCCCGTTCTACATCTGGGACATGGCCGAACAGTTCCACGAGAGCGTCGTCGACGACTTCGTCAACGAATACGCCGCCGGCCGCACCCCCAACCCGTGCCTGCGCTGCAACGAAAAGATCAAGTTCGAGGCGGTGCTCGACCGGGCGGTCGCGCTCGGTTTCGACGCCGTCGTCACCGGGCATCACGCCCGGCTCGGCGCCGACGGGCAGCTGCGGCGCAGCGTCGACCAGGGCAAAGACCAGTCCTACGTGCTGGCCGTCCTGACCCGCGAGCAGCTCGACCGCGCGGTCTTCCCGCTCGGCGACTCGACCAAGGCCCAGGTGCGCGCCGAGGCCGCCGCGCGCGGCCTGGCGGTGGCCGACAAGCCCGACTCGCACGACATCTGCTTCATCGCCGACGGCGACACCCGCGGATTCCTGCAGGACCGGCTCGGTTCCGCTCCGGGAGACATCGTCGACGGGCGTACGGGTGAGCGCCTCGGCGGCCACGAGGGCGCCTACGCGTTCACGATCGGCCAGCGCAAGGGGCTCGACCTGCGGGTTCCGGCCGCCGACGGCCGCCCGCGCTACGTCCTGTCGATCACCCCGGTGACCAACACGGTGACCGTGGGTCCCCGCGAAGACCTCGAGGTCGACGTGGTCACCGCGACCCGGCCGATCTGGCACGGGGCGCAGACCCCGATCGAGTGCGAGGTGCAGCTGCGGGCGCACGGCGAGGTCGTCCCGGCGACGGTGACGGTGGCCGACGGTGTGCTGAGCGCCCGGCTCCACCAGCCGGCGCGGGGGGTGGCCGCCGGGCAGGCGATCGTGGCCTACCGCACCGACGCTTCCGGCGGCGACGTCGTCCTCGGCTCGGCGACCATCACGGCCGGCGTGCGCGCGAGCGAGCCGGCGGGCCGGGAGCCGGTTTCGGCCGAGGCCGCGCGGTGAGCGAGTTTTCGTGGCCGAGCGGATCGGCGACCGGGGTCGGGTCGCTGCCCGGCACCGACATCGCCGAGGCGCAGCGCGTCGTCTTCGGCGAGCTGCCCGACCTGCCGCACCTGGCCGAGCTGCCGGGGCGCGGGCCGGGTTCCGACATGCTCGGGCGCACCGCCGGCTTCCTGGTCGAGCTGCCGGTTCAGCTCTACGCCGGTCGCTGGCAGGTCGCCCCGCGGCCCGGCCACGACCTGCGCGTCACCGCCGACCTGCTCGAACGTGACCTCGACCAGCTCACCGAGCAGGCCGAGGGCTACACCGGGGTGCTCAAGCTGCAGTCGGCCGGCCCGTGGACCCTCGCGGGCGGCCTCGACCTGCAGATCGGCGGGCGGCTGCTGCGTGACCCGGGCGCCGTGCGCGATCTGACCACCTCCCTGGCCGAGGGCCTGCGCCGGCACGTCGACGAGGTGCGCAAGCGGGTGCCGGGAGCGTCGCTGCTGCTCCAACTCGACGAGCCGTCGCTGCCGACGGTGATGGCCGGGCGGGTGCCGACCGAGAGCGGGCTCGGCGCCTACCCGGCGGTCGACGGACCCGACGCGTCGAGCGCCCTGCGGACCGTGGTCGAGACCGTCGGCGTGCCCGTCGTGATCCACAGCTGTGCTCCCGGCGTACCCCTGCGGACGCTGCGCGACGCCGGAGCCGCCGGCGTGTCGCTCGACCTCGGGCTGCTGAAAGATCTTGATCCTCTGGGTGAGGCGATCGAGGCCGGAATCGGCCTCTTCGCCGGTGCCGTCCCGACGGTGCCCGTCGCCGGTTCGCCGGGACCGGACGGAAAGGCCGCCGCCGAACGGGTGCGCAAGCTGTGGCAGCAGCTCGGCTTCCCGGTCGCCCGGATCGGACAGCAGGTCGTGGTGACGCCGGCGTGCGGGCTGGCCGGGACAAGCCCGGCATATGCCCGAGCCGCGCTGACCGCGTGCCGCGAGGCCGGAAAGCGACTGGCCGAGGCGGAGGGCTGAGCCGGAAATTGTCGGGGGTGGCCGCTACCGTCTTCTCGTAAGCGAGTGACGACGGAGGTCCCGGTGCCCCAGCAGGCTTCTTCTTCGAGTTCCTCCGGTGCGGCCGGCGAGGAGATCGAGTTCGGCGGCCCGACCCCCGACCAGGTGGTCGCCGCGGGCCAAGATCCCACCCCCGAGGCCGCGTCGCGGCACGCCGAGCTGGCCGACGAGCTCCGCGGCCACCAATACCGCTATTACGTTCTCGACTCGCCGACGATCACCGACGCCGAGTTCGACCGGCTGCTGCGCGAGCTCGAGGGGCTGGAGCAGGAGTTTCCGGCACTGCGCACGCCCGACTCCCCGACGCAGAACGTCGGCGGGTCGTTCTCCACGCTCTTCACCCCGGTCGAGCACGCCGAGCGCATGCTCTCGCTCGACAACGTCTTCGACGGCGACGAGCTGACCGGATGGGCCGAGCGCACGGTGCGCGACGCGGGCGGCCCGGTCGAGTTCATCTGCGAGCTCAAGGTCGACGGCCTGGCGATCAACCTGACCTATGAAAACGGCCGGCTGATCCGCGGGGCGACCCGCGGCGACGGGCGTACGGGTGAGGACGTCACGCCCAACGTGCGCACCATCCGCGAAATCCCCGAACGTCTCGCCGGCGACAACCCGCCCGAACTGCTCGAAGTGCGCGGCGAGATCTACTTCCCGGTGTCCGCGTTCGCCGACCTCAACGCGTCGCTGGTCGAGCAGGGCAAGGCCCCGTTCGCCAACCCGCGCAACGCCGCCGCCGGCAGCCTGCGCCAGAAAGACCCGCGGGTCACCGCCTCGCGCGGCCTGCGCATGGTCGTGCACGGCATCGGCGCCCGCAAGGGCTTCACGCCGACCTCCCAGTCCCACGCCTATGAGGCACTCCAGGCGTGGGGGCTGCCGACCAGCAGCCGGTGGAAGCTGGTCGACGACATGGCCGGGGTGCGCGAGTTCATCGCCTACTACGGCGAGCACCGCCATGACGTCGAACACGAGATCGACGGCGTGGTCGTCAAGGTCGACTCGGTGTCGATCCAGGGCCGGCTCGGCTCGACCAGCCGGGCGCCGCGCTGGGCGATCGCCTACAAATACCCGCCCGAAGAGGTCAACACCAAGCTCCTCGACATCGCGGTCAACGTCGGCCGCACCGGCCGGGTCACACCGTTCGCACTGCTCGAACCGGTCAAGGTGGCCGGGTCCACGGTCGCCCAGGCCACCCTGCACAACGCCCGCGAAGTCGAACGCAAGGGCGTGTGGATCGGCGACACGGTCGTGCTCCGCAAAGCCGGCGACGTCATCCCCGAGATCCTCGGCCCCGTCATCGACCTGCGACCCGACGACGCCCACCCGTTCGTGATGCCGACCCACTGTCCCTCCTGCGGCACCAGGCTGGCGCCGGCCAAGGAGAGCGACATCGACATCCGGTGCCCCAACACCCGGTCGTGCCCGGCCCAGCTGCGCGAGCGCGTGTTCCACCTGGCCGGGCGGGGCGCCTTCGACATCGAGGTGCTGGGCTACAAGGCGGCCCAGGCCCTGCTCGACTCCGGAGTCATCAGCGACGAGGGTGACCTGTTCGCGCTGACCGCCGACCAGTTGGCGCAGTCGCCGTTCTTCGTCAACCAGGACGGCAGCCTCGGCTCCAACGCGACCAAGCTCCTGGAAAACCTGCAGACGACCAAGGAACGGCCGCTCTGGCGGGTGCTGGTCGGCCTGTCGATCCGGCACGTGGGTCCGACGGCGGCGCAGGCGCTGGCGCGCGAATTCGGCTCAATGGAGGCGATCGAGGCGATCGTCGCCCAGACCGCGAGGCAGCTGGCCGAGGCGGAGGCGGCCGCGGATGCTGCCGGATCGGTCGAGGCTTCGGACGCGGCGGGGTCGGTTGGCGCTTCGGCTGACGTTTCTGGCGCGGCCGGGTCGGGTGAGGGCGGTGACGCCGTGGCCTCAGAAGGTGCCACGCGGAAGGCGAAGGCCGAGCCGGATGTGCTTTCGCAGGTCGAGGGCGTCGGTCCGATCATCGCCGAGAGCCTGCGCGAGTGGTTCACGGTCGACTGGCACCGCGACATCGTCCGCAAGTGGCGCGAGGCCGGCGTGCGCATGGCCGACGAGCGCGTCGACACCGGGCCGCGCCCGCTCGAGGGCCTGAGCGTAGTGGTCACCGGCACACTGTCGACCCATTCGCGCGACCAGGCGACCGCCGCCGTGACCGACCGGGGCGGCAAGGTGAGCGGCTCGGTCTCCAAGAAGACGGCTTTCGTGGTCGTCGGTGACAACCCGGGCAGCAAATACGACAAGGCGCTGTCGTTGAAGGTCCCGGTGCTCGACGAGGAAGGTTTCGCGGTCCTGCTTTCCGAGGGGCCCGACGCCGCCCGAGCGATCGCCGAAATCGCCGCCCCGGCCCAAGAAAAACCCGAGAAACCGGCGGCTGAATAGCGGTTCTGCCCCTGCTCGGCTGCACTCGCTCGGCCGGGCCTGCTCGGCCGCGCCTCGCGAAACTGCGCCGCGGCCGCTACCGCCTGTGTCGGCGACACAGTTGTGCGGTTACGCGTCTTTGTAGTGCCGTCCACCACTCCCTGGCCGTGCTGTCCCGCGCTTGACCTGCCGTTTGATGGCAGCGCTGTTGGGCGCTTTGCCGGCCGACACTTTGCGTGCCGTCCCCTCTCTGACCGTGCTGTTGCGAACGCGGCGGTGCCGTCCACACGCTGGCCGGACTGTCACGCTCTGCCTGCCGCCTACTGGCAGCGCTGTCGCGCTGTCACCTTGCGGTGCCGTCCGTTCTCGGGCCGTGCCGTTGCGCACTTTGCGGTGCCGTCCGCTCTCAGGCCGTGCCGTCGCGCACTCGAGGCCGCCGTTCGCTCTCTGACCGTGCCGTCGCGCACTCGGGAGTCCCGTCCACTCGCTGGCCGGGCTGTCGCGCGCTCTGCCTGCCGTCCCCGGCAGCGCTCGCACCCTGCGAGGCCGCCCGCTCGCTGACCGTGCCGTCGCGCACCTCGCGACGGCTTCCATGCGCCGGCTGTGCCGTGGCGCGCCTTGCCTCCTGGCAGCAGCGCCGTTGGGCGCCCTCCACCCCGCCCGTTTGGGTGGGGTGAGTAAACCAGCCCCCTCTGACATTTCCCGGCCGCTGCCCACAGCCCCACGACCGAACATTCCGATCACCCGAGCGGGGGAAATTTCGGCTGTTGAGCGTTTGGAGGCTTATGCCGATTTGATAACGCTGAAGCCGTTTCGCGGTGAAAAGGACATGTGGATCTATCGTGAGAGCGATCGGAATGATCGACGCCATGGTGGAGGTCGCATGGATGCCGCACGGCCGCGCAGCTCCACGGCGAACGGTGGGAACAGACGGGCCGTTCTCGTCAGTGGCGTCCTGACCGTGGCCGCCGACCTGGTCCTCTGGGCCACGGGACGCGGTCACTTCAGCGGGCTGCCCAGCGCCTACTGGGTCATGGCCGTCCTCGCCGTGCTCGTCGACTCGCGGCCCTATGTGGTCGCCGACCGCCGGGCCAGCGCCGTCATCCTCCCGTCGATCTGTTTCACTTTCGCGATCACGCTGGCCTGGGGATTCGTACCGGCGATGGCCGTCCAGCTGGTGGCCGTCACCGTCGCCGGGTGGCGGATGCGCCAGCCCGTACGCCGTACGTTCCATCTGGCGTTGCAGCATGCCGTCGCCCTCGGTGCGGCGTCGGCCGTGGCGGCCCTGGCCGGCCTGACGGTCGGGCCGCAACCCCACTGGGGCGACGCCGTCCTGACCGTGGCCGCCGCGACCGCCTGGATTCTGGCCCGCTACGGCCTGGCCGCCCTCATCTCGCTGGCCACCGCCAACAAGCGGCCCCGGAAACGCGGCGTCGAGCTGCTCGCCACCTCGGCTTTGTTGCTGCTCGGCCCGGTTGTGCTGGCCACCGCCCAGGTCGGGCTGCCGTTCGTGCCGCTGGTGCTGCTGGCTCTGCACGCCGTGCACCGCATGGTCCGGTCGGCCGGCGAGTTCGAGCGGGCCTCGCGCGTCGACGCCCTCACCGGCCTGCCCAACCGGCGGGCGCTTGAGGCGAGCGTCACCGAACGCCGCCCGGTGGCCCTGCTGCTGCTCGATCTGGACCGGTTCCGCAACGTCAACGAGGCGCTCGGACACAGCGTCGGTGACCGTCTGCTGATCGCGGTCGCGCGCCGTCTCTCCGACGTGGTCCCGGCGCACGACCTCGTCGTACGTCTGGGGGGTGACGAATTCGCCGTGCTGGCGACCCGGGTCGATGGGGCGCCGGGCGCCCGCCGGATCGCGCGGCACCTGGCCGAGGCCTTGAATCGGCCGTTCGCCCTGGACGGGCTGCCGGTGGACGTGAGTGCGTCGATCGGCATCGCGTTGCAGACCGAGCGCGGCGGGGACGGCGCCGAGTTGCTGCGGGCGGCCGAGGCCGCCATGTATGACGCCAAGCAGCGCGGTGACCAGGTCGCGATCTACGGCCCGGAGGCCGCGCACCATTCGCCGGACCGGCTGGCCCTGCTGGCCGATCTGCGCCGGGTGCTGCGGGAGGACGCGCCCGACGACGGGATCATGCTCTTCTACCAGCCTCAGATCGCGATCGCGACCGGCGAGGTGGTCGGTGTGGAGGCGCTGCTGCGCTGGCGGCACCCCGACCGCGGCATGGTCGGCCCCGAGGAGCTGATCCGGGTGGCCGAGCCGACGCCGGTCATGCGGCTGCTGACCGAGCGGGTGCTGCACGACGTCATCGCCCAGCTGTCGGTGTGGGACGCGGCCGGCCGGCCCTTGCGGGCCTCGGTCAACGTCAGCGTCCGGGATCTGCATTCGGGGGACATCGCCGACCGGGTCGGCGAACTGCTTTCGGCGTACGCGGTGAAGCCCGACCTGCTCCAGTTGGAGATCACCGAGAGCGCGTTGATGGCCGACCCGCACCGGGTCCTCAGCACGATCACCAAGCTGGACCGGATGGGCATCGCGATCTCGCTCGACGACTTCGGCACCGGGTTCTCGTCGCTGCAGCACCTGCGCCGCCTGCCGCTCGCCGAGGTGAAGATCGACCGCTCGTTCGTGCTCGGGATGGCCACCGACCGGGGTGACGCCGCGATCGTCCGGTCGGTCATCGACCTGGCCGAGGCGCTGGACCTGCGGGCGGTCGCCGAGGGCGTCGAGGACGAGCGGACCTGGCGTCTGCTGGCCGCGGCCGGGTGCCACGCCGCCCAGGGCTGGTTCCACGCCCGGCCGATGCCGGCCCCCGACCTGGCCGACTGGCTCGTCCGCTACCGCCCGCTGCGGCCCGGCCTGACACCCGTCAAATAGACTCGTCCGGTCAGCTTTCTTCTCCGACTCAAGAGGGGGCAACGGATGGCCGCCATCTCCCGCGAAGAGGTCGCGCATCTCGCGCACCTGTCGCGGCTCGCTGTGACCGACCAGGAACTGGACCAGTTCGCGGGGCAGCTCGACGTGATCCTGCAGTCGGTGGCCCGGGTCGGAGAGGTGGCCGCGGACGACATCCCGCCGACTTCGCATTCCGTTCCCCTGACCAACGTCTACCGCGACGACGTGCCGCGGCCGTGCCTCACGCAGGAGGAGGCGCTGTCCGGCGCCCCCGATGCGTATGAGGGCCGGTTCCGGGTGCCGCGGATCCTGGACGAGGAGGCCTGAGTCGCCATGACCGATTTGACCCGTGAGTCGGCGGCGGCTCTTGCTGCCATGATCAAGTCGCGTGAGGTCTCGGCGGTTGAGGTCGCCAAGGCCCACCTCGACCGGATCTCCGCCGTCGATGATCAAGTACATGCATTCCTGCACATCGACCGGTCCGGTGCGCTCGCGGCCGCGGAAGCCGTCGACCGTGGCGAGGTGACCGGCCCCCTCGCCGGCGTGCCGGTCGCGGTCAAGGACGTGCTCGCCACCAAGGGCGTGCCGACCACCGCCGCCTCCAAGATCCTCGAGGGCTGGAAACCGCCGTACGACGCGACGATCGTCCAGCGGCTGCGCGCCGCCGGCACGGTCATGCTCGGCAAGACCAACATGGACGAGTTCGCGATGGGCTCGTCGACCGAATACTCGGCCTACGGCCCGACCCACAACCCGTGGGACCTCGGCCGCATCCCGGGCGGTTCGGGCGGCGGCAGCGCGGCCTCGGTCGCGGCGTACGAGGCGCCGCTGGCCATCGGCACCGACACCGGCGGCTCGATCCGCCAGCCGGGCGCGGTCACCGGCACGGTCGGGGCCAAGCCGACGTACGGCGGCACCTCGCGGTACGGCCTGATCGCCTTCTCGTCGTCGCTCGACACGCCGGGCCCGTGTGCCCGGACGGTCGAGGACGCGGCCCTGCTCCACTCGGTGATCGCCGGCTACGACGAGTGCGACTCGACGTCGATCCCGTCGCCGGTGCCCGATGTGGTCGGCGCGGCGCGGCTGGGCGCCTCGGGTGACCTGACCGGCGTCAAGCTGGGCCTGGTCAAGGAGTTCGCCGGCGACGGTTCCGAGCCCGGCGTGCTGGCCGCGTTCCGCGAGGGCCTGGAGGCGCTGGTCAAGCTGGGCGCCGAGGTCGTCGAGGTGTCCTGCCCCCACTTCGAATACGCGCTGCCGGCCTACTACCTGATCGCCCCGAGCGAGTGCTCATCCAACCTGGCCCGCTTCGACGGCGTCCGCTACGGCCTGCGGGTCGGCGACGACGGCAACCGGTCGCTCGAGGAGGTCATGTCGCTGACCCGTGACGCCGGCTTCGGCCCCGAGGTCAAGCGGCGCATCATCCTGGGGACGTACGCGCTTTCCAGCGGCTACTACGACGCCTACTACGGCCAGGCCCAGAAGGTCCGCACCCTGATCACGCGCGACTTCCAGTCCGCCTTCGAGCAGGTCGACGTGCTGGTCTCCCCGACCACGCCGTTCGTCGCGTTCCCGTTCGGGTCGCGCACCTCCGACCCCTACCAGATGTACCTGGCCGACCTCTTCACGATCCCGACCAACCTCTACGGCGGGCCGGCGATCTCCGTACCGTGCGGCCTGTCCGAGGGCCTCCCGGTCGGCTTCCAGGTGATGGCCCCGACGATGGCCGACGACCGCATGTACCGGGTGGCGGCGGCCCTCGAGTCAGCGGTCGGCACGCTCACGCCGCCGGCGCTGTAGCGGCTTTCCCGGCCTGGGAGGAAGCGAGTGCTCACTCGAATCGAGATCGACGGGTTCAAGACGTTCCGCGACTTCGCGCTGGACCTACCGCCGTTCCTGGTCCTGCTCGGACCGAACGGCGCGGGAAAGTCGAACCTGTTCGATGCACTTCGCTTCCTCTCGCGCCTGGCCGGCCAACCAGTGGTGAAGGCTGCGCAGGGCGCGCGCGGCGACCTGCTCGAGTTGTTTCACGCCGACTCCGAGGGACGCCGAGCCGACCGCATGCGGTTCGCCGTTGAAGTCTTGCTGGACGACGCCGTCACCGATGCGTTCGGCGAGACCAGCACCATGCCGACCACACGCGTCCGGTACGAGTTGGAGATCGAGCTGCGCGACGGTCCGGCCGGTCCGAGGCCTTTTGTCGCGTACGAGAACGCGCGGGCACTTGCGCCGGCTGACGATCGTTGGACCAATCGGTTCGTTGCGACAGCAGGCCGACTGGTCAGCGACGATCGGGCGATCGAGGACATCTACCTCGACACCGAACTGCGCGACGGTAAGCCGACGATCTTCCAGATTTTCAAAGGCTCGCATTCCGGCTCAATGTTGCCGGCCGACAGCGCCGCCGCGACGGTCCTGTCGGTTATCGGCACGACCGCCGAGTCCGCTGTGCTCTATGCCCTGAAACGGGAGCTCGAGTCGTGGCGCAACCTGCACCTCGATCCGGTCGTGTTGCGCCGGCCGGACAGTTTTGGGGAGCCGGACACGCTAGGTCCTGATGGCGCCCATCTGCCCAACACCCTCAACCGGATCGCACGGGCCACCGCTAGCGAAGATCGACCGGGCGGCGTGCTCGGCGACATTTCCGCCGACCTCGCGAGTGTCATCGCGGACGTGAGCGGCATCAGCATCGACGAGGATGAGCGAAGGCTTCGACGTGAAGTCGAGTTCCGGCCGCGAGGCGGAGGCGGTGTGGTTTCCGCCCGAGTCGCCTCCGACGGAACCCTGCGCGCCGCTGCATTGCTCACGGCGGCCTACGATCCAGCCAACTCGGGTTTGTTGTGCTTCGAGGAGCCGGAGAACGGAATTTATCCCGAGCGACTGATCACCCTGGTCCGCCGACTCAGGTCGATAGTCGATCGCGCGCTCGATCGGCGTGCTTCAGACCCGGCCGCGCCGGTCACCCAGTTGCTGCTCAGCAGTCATTCACCGGCGATGCTGCGTGCGCTCGGACCGGCGATGGCAGACGGCGTACATGGGGACGTCGTCTTCTTCGCTGCGGTCTCCAGAGTCGGTCCAGGCCGGTCGCGTAGCCACATCACACAGCCCAGACTGATCTCGAACGGCGAACGACCCTCACTCGTTGATCAAGAGAGATTCGACCCGAATACGCGGCTGGTAAGCCCGGCGGAGATCAGCGAATTCGAGGTTCGCCGGGAGCTCGGCGTCTGATGCGGTTTCTCATGTCGGCGCTCATCGCCGAGGGCAGCTCCGACGACCGCTTTCTTCCTTTCCTTCTCCGACGTTGCCTGGAAGATGTGTGCGCGGCCGACTTCTCGGAGATGGTCGACGTCGAGCGGGTGACCGTGCTCCGGGAACGGATGAGGCCGCTTGCCGTCCCAGACATCGTCGATCTCGTTCGCCGGCACGAAAACACGTTCCATCTGGTCTTCGTGCACCGCGACCAGGACGGCAGCACCGACCGGGTCCAGCGCGAGTGGATCGATCCGCTGGTCGTGGCCTGGGGCGACGGGCGGGCCGAGCGACTGATTCCCGTGGTTCCCGTCCGGAAGACCGAGGCCTGGGTGCTCGCCGACGGCGACGCGCTCCGCAGCGTTCTCGGCATCAACTGGACCGACGCCCGGCTCGGTGTTCCCGCCCGCCCAGCCGACGTCGAGCGCCTACCCGATCCCAAGGTGCCGATCCGTGAGCTCGTCAGTCGGCTCAAGCGCCCGATCGAAGACTTCTATGAGGAACTGGCTGAGTCGATCTCCCTCGACCGTCTCTCCGCTGTTCCGTCGTTCGCCGAGGCGCGAGCCCGCATTGGCGAATCGCTCGCCGCGCTGGGTTACCGGAGATAAAGAAAGGCGGCCCTGCGGTTCCGTGGGCCGCCTTCCGTGAATTACAGCCGCTGCCAGAGCGCCGGCGTGTTCGGCGGTTCCCACGACGCGATCGACGTGTGGGCCTGCAGGCACCTGTACTGCACGCCGCTGTACGTCACCACGTCGCCAACCTTGTACGCGTGCCCCGCCGCCCAGGTCGTGGCGCCCGCCGGCGGCGTAGTCGGCGTGGTGGTCGGCGGCCTGGTGGTCGGGCCGGTCGTCGGCGGCGTGGTCGTACCGCCACCGCCGTTGCCGACGAACGCGCTCGCCGCGGCCGCGCCGACCGAGTCGATCGTCGCGTTGTTCTCGACCGGGTTGGGAACGGTGCCGGTGAAGACGATGAAGGTGACCGGCCCGTCGGTGCCGCCGTTTTCCGGGTTCGGGTTGATGCCCAGGTCACGGGCGGTGGCGTAGGACGCCTCGCCGATGATGTTGTCGGGCCCCTCGTCGGCGAAGACCGCGTACACGATCTTGTTGTTGTAGATGACCGCGCCCACGTTGCCCGGTTTGATGCCGGCGCTCTGGTAGCTGAAGCGCGAGCTGGGCAGCGGGATCACGAAGTAGTGCGTGGTGTCGGCGGTGAAGTACTGCCCTTTGGACGTGTCGAACGAGGTCTGCGCCTGATACCACGGGTCGGTCGAGCCGTTGCAGTTCGTGGTGCCGATGCCGTCGCAGTCGACGTCGAGGTCGGATGTCCAGTGGTAGACGTTGCCGTTCTTGCAGATGTTGACCGTCGAGGCCGCGCCGTCGTCGGTCGCGTATTTGCCGTTCGACGCGACCGTGCAGGATGCCATCTTGGCCAGCAGTTGGGCCGCGGTCGGTCCGGTCGCCGCCGAGGCGGGGCCCGAGGTGGCGGCGATCGCCGCGGTCGCGACCAGGGGCAGCGCCACCGCCGCGATCAGGGTGAAGGGGGATCGGAATTTCACAGCGGCACTCCTTGGGGGAAAGAGGAACCGGCACGCATCGACGGATGTCGACACATGCCGGGGATGCTAACCCGCGGGACCACTATTAGGAAAGATATCTAACGATTCCCGGTCGGATGAGACCGGCCGCCGGCAGCTCCAGGGCTTGCGGAAACCTGTCGGTGCCGCCCGATAGGCTGGTCCCTGTCCGGTTGAAGGGAGCCCCAAGAATGACCACCACGACCGCTCTGCCCTCTTATGAGGACGCGGTGAGCCGTTACGAGCCGGTCATCGGCCTGGAGACTCACGTCGAGCTGGGCACCCGCACCAAGATGTTCTGCGGCTGCCGCACCGACTTCGGCGCCGAGCCCAACACCCAGGTCTGCCCGGTCTGCCTGGGCCTTCCGGGCGCCCTGCCGGTGTCCAACCGGGCGGCCATCGAGGCGACGATCCGCATCGGCCTCGCGCTCAACTGCGACATCGCCTCCTGGTGCCGGATGGCGCGGAAGAACTACTTCTACCCGGACATGCCGAAAAACTTCCAGACCTCGCAGTACGACGAGCCGCTCTGCGTCGAGGGCTATGTCGACGTCGAGGTCGACGGCAAGCGATACCGGGTCGACATCGAGCGGGTGCACCTCGAGGAAGACACCGGGAAGTCGCTGCACGTCGGCGGCGCCACCGGCCGCATCCACGGCGCCACCGAGTCGCTGGTCGACTACAACCGGGCCGGCATCCCGCTCGTCGAGATCGTCACCAAGCCGGTGCCCGGCCTCGGCGCGCTCGCCCCAGAGGTGGCCCGGGCCTACGTCGCCGAGCTGCGCGACATCGTCCGCTCGCTGGGCGTTTCCGACGTCCGGATGGAGCAGGGCTCGCTGCGCTGCGACGTCAACACCTCGCTCAACAAGCCCGGCGCCGAGTGGGGCACCCGCACCGAGACCAAAAACGTCAACTCGCTGCGCTCGGTCGAGCGGGCGGTCCGCTCCGAGATCATCCGGCAGTCGTCGCTCCTCGACCAGGGCATCCGCATCTTCCAGGAGACCCGCCACTTCCAGGAGACCACCGGCGACACGCGCTCCGGCCGGTCCAAGGAAGAGGCGACCGACTACCGCTACTTCCCCGAGCCCGACCTGGTGCCGATCGCGCCCGACCCGGCCTGGGTCGCCGAGCTCAAGGCCGCCCTGCCCGAGAAGCCGAGCGTCAAGCGCGCCCGGCTCGCCGAGGTGTGGGGCATCAGCGAGACCGACATGCAGTCGGTGGCCAACGCCGGCGCAGTCGAGCTGATCGAGGAGACGATCGCGGCCGGCGCGTCCCCGGCCGGCGCCCGCAAGTGGTGGATGGGCGAGCTGGCCCGCCGCGCCAACGAGCAGAGCATCGAACTGGCCGCGGTCGGTGCGACCCCGGCCCAGGTGGCCGCCCTGCAAAAGCTGGTCGACGAGGGCAAACTCAACGACAAGCTGGCCCGCGCCGTCCTCGAGGGCGTCGTCGAGGGCGAAGGCGACCCGGCCGCCGTCATGGCCGCCCGCGGCCTCGGGGTGGTTTCCGACACCGGCGCCCTCACGGCAGCGGTCGACGAGGCCATCGCCGCCAACCCCGACATCGCCGCCAAGGTCCGCGACGGCAAGGTCGCCGCCGCCGGCGCCCTGGTCGGCGCGGTCATGAAGACCACCCGCGGCCAGGCCGACGCCAAAACCGTCCGGGAACTGATTCTCGCCCGCCTGGGGGCTTAGGCTCTTTTTCCGTACGCGCTGAGCCGCCCCGCCCAACCCGAGGCCGCCCCGTGAGGAGCGGCCCGGCCAGGCGGTGGGCTGAGCCCGGCGCCCGGCCGCCGGCCGGACCCGGCGGCTTCCGGGACCGTTCCGCGTGCACCGCTCGGCGGCCGCCCCCGGCCAGCCGCTCAGCGCTAGCTCCGACACCGGCCACTCAGCGGAGCCCGACGACGGTCGTCACACCGGCCACTCAGCGGAGCCCGACGACGGTCGTCACGCCGGCTGTTCGGCGGCCCTGACGGGTCGCTGTCGGGCCGGTGGTTCGGCGCGGTGAATGCCGTGCGGGCCGGCGGTTCGCCCGATGCGTAGAGCGCGGCCCGGTGTGCCCCAAACGCCGCAGCCTTGAAGTCGCTCATGTGGCTGGGCGGCGCAGACCGGGAGCGGACCGGGGTTGTCGAGTTCGCGATGGATGAGGCCGCGGTTGGGGACGTTCTGCGGCCAGGGCTGGAAGCGCGCCGGGAAGGGCGCACCACGGCGTCCGGCACTGCGCGCTCCGAGGGGCCGGCAGTCGACGCCGGCAGACATTGGCGCTCCAACGACCGGGTGGTCTTCCGCAGCGGAAGAGCGCCGTCGGCATCGAGGGTCGCTGAGGCGGCTCCCGTCAGAAAGCTGCCGCCTCGACGGGTCCGGCATGGCGGCTGCGGCTGCGGCGGTGGCGACCGTGAAATAGCCTCGGCGGCCGGCATTGCCGCGCTGCTCGCGGTGCATCGTCACCGTCACCACTAGTGCCGGGTCCGACCACGCGACCCGGGCGACGGTGCCCACCAAGCCGGTCGATCCGGTCCGGGCCGCCCAGCGACTTCCCGGCGGCGCACTCGACCGCGACGAAGACGGCGAAACGCCAGCACCCATGCCCCGGCGGACCGCCGCCCGCCCGCATCGTCGCCGAATGCCCAGCGAAGCGAAGCCGGCGGTCATTCGTCGCCAGCACAGCCCGGTGACCAGGAGGAGCGTGCCATCGACCAGCCGAAGCAAATCCGTGTCCAGTAGCGGTCGGGCGGCGAGCGGGCCGACCAGCTGGGGCAAGCCGCTTCGGGTAGGGGTTGGGCGGCGAGCGAGCCGACCAGGTGGGGTAAGCCGCGTCCGGTAGCGGTCAGGCGGCGAGCGAGCTGGCCGGCGGGCGAGCCGCGTCGGGTAGCGGCCGGGCGGCGAGGGTGCCGGCCAGCGTGATCGTGCCGGCGGCAAGCGCCTGGAGCAGGCCGGGCGGCGCCGGGCGGGGGCTGGTCGATCAGCGGCTGGGTTGGATCTCGGGGATGTCCGCGGGGGACGGGGAGAGGGAGGCGGACGGGGACGGCAGGATGTCGTCGCTGGCGCCGATGACGTTGCGCTGCATTTCGACGTTGGATTCGCCGGTGCCGCCGAGCTGGATGTCGTCGTACGCCTTCAGGTTGTGGTTTTCGTCGAAGTAGAGGACCGACAGTTCGAGCGGCGTCGGTTTGTCCTTTTCGAGGCCGCGCAGCCCCGCCCCGCCGGTCGACCCCTCGACCATCAGGCGGGTCGGGATCGGCGGGGTGGACGGGGACGCCGAGATCGAGGGTGACGGCGTGGCCGGGTCGGTGGAGGAGGCCGACGGTGAGGGGGACGGCGCCGGCAGCAGGCTGACCTGGCGCTGGTGGAGGTGGCCGGCCAGCACCAGCGGCACCACGCCGGACAGCGGGGGCGCCATCGCCGGGTCGTGGACCATCGCGAAGTCGACCCGCTTGTCGTGTCCGCGGACCGTGTCGGCCAGCTGCTGGCCGCTCTGCAGCAGCGGCGACGTGGCCGGGTCTTCCGGGGGCTCGGTCGTGCTCTTGTCCGGTGTGAACTCGGGGTCGCCGATCCCCGCGATCGTCAGGCCGTCGACCGTGGTGATCGTGTTGTCGAGCACGACCGCGTTTTTCTGCTTGGCCACCGCGGACTGGATCGCGCTCGAGTCGTGGTTGCCGCGGACGTAAATGTAGGGCACGCCGAGCGTCGAGATGGAGGAGACGTACGAGGTTTCGGCCGCGCTTCCCCAGTCGACGTCGTCGCCCGTGTCGACCACCGCGTCGATGTCGAAGGTCTTGACCACGGTGCGGATCAGGCCCCACGACGACGGGTTGAGGTGCAGGTCGGAGACGTGCAGGATGCGGGTCGTGTTGCCGGCCGGTTCGTAGCTGGGCAGGGCCGACACCGTCGTGTAGACCCGGCTCACGTTGCTGACGATCTGCTGGAGCTGGTCGGCGTACCGGCCGTAGTTGTCGGCGATCTTGCGGGCGTCGCCGACCACCGACGGGGCGTTGACCAGCAGGCCCTCGTAGCGGGGCTCGGCGATCGAGTCGGGGCGGAGGGTGCCGGCCGCCAGGCCGAGGCTGCCGCCGGTGACGACCAGCGCGGTGACCCCGGCCGCCGCGATCCGGCGCACGTTGCGGAAGATCAGCGTGGCGAGGATGAGGGCGCTGAGCACCCCGATGCCGAGGGTGCGTACGCCGAGGCGCATCATCCCGGTGCGTACGTCGTCGACCGCGTTCTCCCCGGCCGCCGAGAAGCCTCCGGGCCGGTCGATGAGTTCCTCGGTGCGGCTCTGGTCGAGCGAGCCCAGGTTGACCTTGAGGTGGATCGGCCCGTCGTGGCTGCGCAGGTGCAGTGAGCCGAGCGGCGGGATGTCGATCTCGGTGCCGCCCTTGAACGACGGGCTGATCGACATCTCGGCGCGGAACGGGCCCACGTCGAGGGTGGTGTGGGCGAACAGCATCGTCCCGATGATCACGCCGCCGATGCTGACCAGCCCGACCATCGCGGCCGTCCGGGCGCGGCGGGTCCACCGGTTGCGCCCGCACCGGCCGGCGAAGGCGGCCGCCGACCGCAGAGCGGCGGAGACGCGCTGGAAGATTCCCATGTCAGCTCCGGCCGGCGCCGCCGTCGGAGAAGACCAGCCGGATCAGGCGGTCGTCGTCGGGGCCGGGGGTGGCGCCTTCCTCCTGGTTTGACGTGCTCGCCCAGATCGACCCGTCGGGGGCGCCGACCAGGGCCCGCAGCCGCCCGTACTGCCCGACGAGCAGCGGTTGCGGGTTGCCCAGCACGGTGCCGTTGGCGGTCACCCCGGCCAGCCAGATGCGCTTGCCGGTCAGGCACGCGGTGGCCACGCTCTGCTCCATGGTCGCGACGCCGACGCACGTGGAGTCGGCGGAGGGCCAGCTGAGCAGCGGGTTGGTCAGCTTGGCGTCGCTGCCGGGCCCGTCGGCTTTGGGCCAGCCGTAGTTCCTGCCCTTGTCGACGACGTTGAGCTCGCCGTTCTTGGGCTGGCCGTTGTCGCTCGCGTACATCTTCTTGTTTTTGTCCCAGGCCAGGCCCTGCACGTTGTGGAAGCCGGACGCCCAGACCAGCGACGTCTTGACCGGGTTGCCCGGTGCCGGCTTGCCGGCCGTGGTCATCCGCAGGATCTTGCCGCCTAGGTTTTTCGCGTTGGGCGCCTGGGTGCCGGCCGGGGTGCCGTCGCCGGTGCCCACGTAGAGGAAGCCGTCGGGGCCGAAGGCGAGCGCGCCGCCGTCGGCCGCCTCGGAGCGGGGGATGCCGGTGAGGATCGGCTGCAGCTTGCCTTTGAGCGTCATTTTGGCGACGCGGTTGTCCTTGGCCGTCGAGTAGTAAACGAAGATCGTCTTGTCGGACGCGTATTTCGGGGACACCGCGATGCCGAGCAGGCCGCCGTCGCCGGACGGCTGGGTCTCGTTGAGCCGGCGCGCCTCGGCGACGGTCAGGCCGTTGGCGTCGGAGTCGGGGCCGACCTGCAGGATGCGGCCGGTGTCACGCTCGGTGACCAGCGCCGACCCGTCGGGCAGGAACGCGATGCCGGAGGGGATCGCGAGGTGCTTGGCCAGCACGGTGACCACGACCTCTTGATCGCCGTCGCTGGAGTCGGGGCCGAGCGACGGCGCGGAGGGCGGCGGGAGGTTGGGCGGTTCGCCCTCCTCGTCCGGGCCGGGCGGGCCGAAAGCACACGCGGTGGTCAGCGCCAGCACGGCGCCGAGGACCACGGCCACGGCCCGGAACCGGCGGTTACGCACGCTCACACGACCTCCTCGAGTGCCGACCCGAGTCGACGCCCCCAGGGTAGCGACGTTAGCTGAGGGCCAGGTCGGTGCCGTGCCCGACGATCAATCCTGGGGCGAGGGCTCTTCTTCGTCGGGCGAGGCCACGGGGGGAGAGGGAGCCTTGCCGGCCACGGCGAGCACCCGGGCCAGGTTGTCGCGGGTCACCCCGGTCAGCTTGATCGCGTTGCCGTTGTCGAGCAGTGCCGAGATGCGGCCGCGTTCGTCCGGGGCGAGCTCGACGATGCGCGACCACGGCACCCGCGTGCTCCCGACCAGGGCCTTGACCCGCAGGTCGTCCTCCCGCACGTCGGTGCCGGCCCGCCAGGCCCAGACGATCACCGCGGCCGGGACCACCAGCACCCAGGCCAGCGCGCGGGAGGCCCCGGCCAGCGGGACCGTGCCCACGAACGCGATCACGCCGGCGACCAGCAGCGCGCCGGTCTTGCGGACGCGAAGGAGGGGCTTTCGACTCACCGCGTCATCCTCCCATCCACTCCGCGGGACCCGACGGGCACCCGGACGGGGTACCTATGGTGTCCGGGAATTGACCAGCGGCTGTCCATACCCGACGATCCGACCATGCGCCGGCCGACCGGCCGCCGTAACCTGTTCGAGGGATGCTCGTTGAGCTGGTGCAGAGCCCCCTCGATACCCCCCCCATCAGAGGATGCGCCGTCGTGGCCGTGCCACCGCTCGAGCACAGCCGGCTCCCGGGCCGGGCGACCTCGTTCGCCGTGCCGGCGGTCGCGGTCGCGGTGCTGGTCGGCGGCGCGGCCGGTGTCACGCCGGGCCCGGCCGCCCTGGCCATCGCGGTCGGCGGCACCGGTCTCTGGGCCGGCCTGCACCTGCTGCGCACGGCCCTGGCCATCCACCACTCCGACGGGTCATATGTGGCCTGTCGCGGCGCCGGTTTCGTCGGGCTCGGCGCGCTGGCGGCCGGCCTGACCGCGGTCGCTCCGCTCGGGGGCTCGCCGGGCGCGGCCCTCTGGGCGACTCTCGGCTTCGGCGCCGTGACGTTGCTTTACGTCCAGGGGACGCTGCTTCTGCCGGGCATCGCGACCCGGTGGAGCGTGCTGCTCCGCCGCGCCTTCGACGGCGTCGGGCTCGGCGTCAGCCTCGCCTTCGCCGGTTATCTGATCCCGCCGGTCAAGTCGGCCGCCCCGGCGACGCTGCCGATCACGATGCTGGCCGCCACCGGCATCACGGTCGTCACGGTGACCGTGCTGCGCGGCCGGCCGCACCGCTGGCCGACCATCAGCTGTGGCCTCGGGGCGATCGCGGTTCTGATCGGGGTCGGGGCCCTGACGACGTTCCAGATTCTCGGGCGCGGTGGCATCGGCGTACCGTTGCTCGGTCTGCCGATCGTGATCGGCCTGGCCGCCACCGCCGATGGCGGCGGGCGCCGCGACCTCGTCGCGCCGCCGCTCGAACCGCGTCACCCCGACCAATATCTGGCCAGTTATCCGCTGCTCGCCCTGCCGGCCGCGGTCGGCGTCGTGGCCGCACTCTGGCACCTCGTCACCGTCTGGTCGTTCGACACCACCGCGATCATCCTGGGCATCTCGATGGTGGCCGTGCTGGTCATGCGGGAGCTGCTGGTCGTGCGGGACATCCGGCGGTACGCGGGTCAGCTGCGGGTGGCCGAGGCGCATTTCCGCTCGCTGGTCGCCGGCGCCACCGACCTCACGCTGGTGCTCGACGAGCGCCTGCGGGTGCGGTGGCAGTCGCCGGCCGCGGCCCGGCTCTTCGGACTCGACGACGAGGAGGTCGTCGGCCGCGAGTGGAGCGATCTGATCCACCCCGACGACGTGGCCGACGCCCAGCTGGTGATCGAGTCGGTGCTCTCGGGCGACCACGCGGACGGTCCTCCGGCGCTGGTCAACGCGCGGATGCGCGACGGCGCCGAGCTGTGGCGCGACACCGAGTCGACGATCTCCGACCAGCGGGCGGTGCCCGAGGTGGCCGCCCTGGTGGTGCACGTCCGCGACGTCGGCGAGCGCAAGCACCTCGAGCGGACGCTGCACCGGATGTCGTGGACCGACCAGCTCACCGGGCTGGCCAACCGGCGGCAGCTGATGCGCGACCTGCTCGACCATCGCCGCCGGGCCGGTCAGCCGGGCAGCGTGCTGGTGATCGACCTGCACGGGCTGGCCGAGATCAACGACTCGCGCGGCCGGGAGACCGGCGACGCCGTGCTGATCGAGGTCGGCCGGCGCATCCGGGCGCTGCTCCGCGAGGGTGACGTGCCGGCCCGGCTGGGCGGCGACGAGTTCGCGGTGCTCACCTCGGACGGTGCCGTGCTGGCCTACGCGCTGGCCATCCGCCTCACGACCGCGCTCGCCGAGCCCTATTCGCTGCCGCACTCGATCGTCGAGCTGCACACCAGCGTCGGACTGGCCGAGCTGGCCGGCGGCGGCGACTCCAATGAGGTGCTGCGGCACGCCGACCTGGCCCGCCGCCGCGCCCGCCAGCTCGGCCGCGATCGCGTCGAGTGGTACGACCCCGACGTCGAGGTGCAGCTCAACCGCCGGATGGACCTCGAGAAGCAGCTGCTCGGCGCGGCCGACCGGGGCGAGCTCGACCTGGTCTTCCAGCCCCTGGTCGACCTGCGCGACCAGCAGCCGGTCGGGGTCGAGGCGCTGCTGCGCTGGCGGCACCCGCAGCTCGGCACGATCCTGCCGGCCGAGCTGCTGCCGATCGCCCGGGCGGTCGGCATCGCGCCCGAGATCGACGAGTGGGTGCTCGACGCCGCCTGCAAGCACCTGACCGCCTGGCAGACCGGCGACACCGCGTTCTGGCTGTCGGTCAACGTGTCGCCGCGCGAGTTGCTCACCGCCCGCTTCCCCGACCGGGTCCAGAGCACCCTGAAGCGCTACGGCCTGGCGCCCGAGCGCCTGATCGTCGAGGTGGCCGAGGACTGGGTGGCCGAGGACGTGCCGGCCATAGTGGCTTCGCTGGCCGGGCTGCGGAAGCTGGGCGTGCGGGCGGCGCTGGACGACTTCGGAGCCGGTCAGGCCTCGCTGTCGCACCTGCGGCGGTTGCCGGTCGACATGCTCAAACTGGACGCCACGCTGGTCAACACGACGCCCGAGACCGGTGGCCCGTCCGTGATCGACGTCGTGGTCAGCCTGGGTCGCCGGCTGGGCCTGGAGATCGTCGGCAAGGGCCTGGAGACGGCCGAGCAGATCGAGCGGGCGACGCGGGCCGGCTGCCTCTATGGGCAGGGTTTCGCGCTGGGCCGCCCGGCCCCGGCCGAACGGATCGAGGCCTATCTGGAGAGCCACCGCACCGGCTAGCGCGGGGGAGCGGTGCTTCCGCGCGGGGTGAGGTGGGCGGTGCCGGCCTCGACGCTGCCGAGGTGGTTGCCGTCGATCGCGGCCAGCAGCTGCCGGACGGCGTGGGCGCCGTATTCCGCGATGTCGCGGGTGAGCGCGGTCAGCGGCGGGTGCACGAGGCTGCACAGGGGGGAATCGTCCCAGGCCACGATGGACAGATCGCCCGGCACCGACAGGCCCATCTCCTGGGCCACGGCCAGGCCGGCGACCGCCATCACGTCGTTGTCGTAGACGATCGCGGTGGGCCGGTCGGCGTCGATGAGCAGTCGCCGGGTGGCGCGGCCGCCCTCCTCGCCGGTGTAGTCGGACGGCACGGTGATCGCCTCGACCAGCCCGAGATCCTTGGTGACCTGTTCGAACGCGCGGGTGCGGGCCTGCGTGTGGAGCAGGCCGGGGAGGCCGCCGACCCGCGCGACGCGACGGTGGCCGAGCGCGACCAGGTAGCGCACCGCCTCGGTGATCGCGCCGGCGTCGTCCGACCACAGCTGGGGGATGTCGCCGGTCTCGCCCGGACCACCGATGATCACTGCCGGCAGCTGGAGTTGCTGGAGGACCGGGATGCGGATGTCGTCCTCGCGGAGGTCCGTCACGATCACACCGTCGATGCGGCGCTCGCCCCACCAGCGGCGGTAGACCTCGATCTCCTGCTCCTCGGAGCCGACCACCTGCAGGGTGAGGCCGTACGACCGGGAGGAGAGCTCGGACTCGAAACCGCTGATCAGGCCCATGAACCAGGGCTCGATGCCGAGGATGCGGGCCGGGCGGTTGAGGGTGAGCCCGACGGCGCGGGCCCGGGCGCCGGAGAGCGCGCGGGCGGCACTGTTGGGGTTGAAACCGATCTCCTGGGCGATCGCCACGATGCGCTGGCGCGTCGCCTCGGAGACTCCGGGCTGGCCGTTGAGCGCATATGACACCGCGCCCTTGGACACTCCGGCCCGCCGCGCGATGTCGGCGATCGTAGGCCGCTTCACCCGGTCTCCTCTTTTCCCGCCGAGCCTTCCGGCGCACGTCCTCGCCGAGCTTACCGAGGCGTGGGGGCCTGGAGCGCCCGGCATCCGCCCGGTAGAGCGCTCTCACGGAATCGCACGGTTTCGAAAACTGCGTCGGCGCTTATTGCTTGATCGGTTAAGTGTTGCCGATCACCGCCCTGTTGTAAACCTGATGCCCGTTTTGCGCTGCTTACCGGCCTGCTTAACACGCTATTGACACTCATCGAGTCACGTCTTAGCGTCTCAGCAACTTACCCGGTTCAGTAAACTCTCTCCGCTGTGGAGGCGTGATGGAACGGCTTGGCAAACGAGGTCTGCGGTTGGCCGCCGTGGGGCTCGTCGCAACTTTGGCGATCACCGGTTGTAGCGGGCAGAAGCTCGAGGGCGGCGGCGACAAGAGCGGCACCGTGACGCTCAAGGTCGCGTTCTGGGGCGACATGGGCCTCGACAAGCTCAAGGCCGAATACGAGGCGGCCCACCCGAACGTCAAGATCGTGCTGAACGCGGGCGACTACAACGTCCAGCACGAGAACCTGCAGAAGAAGCTGGTCGCCGGCTCCGGCGCCCCCGACATCTCGGCCGTCGACGAGGGCTTCATCGTCCAGTTCCGCAGCCAGGCCGACAAGTTCGTCAACTTCATGGACAAGGGCGGCGCCGACTTCCAGGGCAAATACCTGCCCTGGAAGTGGCAGGAGTCGATGTCGCCGGACGGCAAGCAGATCGGCCTCGGCACCGACGTCGGCGGCCTGGCCATGTGCTACCGCAACGACCTGTTCAAGAAGGCCGGCCTGCCGACCGACCGGGACGCCGTCTCCAAGCTCTGGCCGACCTGGGACGACTTCATCAACGTCGGCAAGAACTACACCGCCAAGACCGGCAAGAAGTTCGTCGACTCGGCGACCAACCTGATGAACCCGATCCTGTCCCAGCAGCCGCAGGGCTACTTCGACTCGAGCGACCAGCTGCAGATGGACGGCGGCCCGAAGCTCGCGTTCGACTACAGCATGAAGGCCATCAAGGCCGGCATCTCGGCCAACCTCGCCAGCATGCAGCCGAACTGGGACCAGGGCTTCAAGAAGGACCAGTTCGCGGTCATCGCCTGCCCGGCCTGGATGCTCGGCCACCTGCAGGACACCGCGCCGGAGCAGAAGGGCAAGTGGGACATCGCCGCGATCCCGGGCGGCGGCGGCAACTGGGGCGGTTCCTGGTGGACCATCCCGGCCCAGGGCAAGAACATCGACGCCGCGGCCGACTTCGTGAAGTGGATGGTCCAGCCGGCGCAGCAGATCGAGGTCTTCAAGACCGTCGGCAACCTTCCGTCGCAGCCCGCCCTCTACAAGGACCCGGCGGTGCTCGACTACAAGAAGGAGTACATGAACAACGCGCCGACCGGCCAGATCTACGCCGCGACCGCGGAGAACCTCAAGCCGCAGTATCTCGGCAAGAAGAACGGCCCGGTCCGGGTCGCGGTGGAAAACGTGATCACCCGCGTACAGCAGGGCGGGCTGAAGCCCGACGCCGCCTGGCCGGAGGCCGTCAAACAGGCCCAGAAGGCCGCCACTTCCTGAAACAAGCACAAGGCGGGGCGGCGAAGGCCGCCCCGCCTCCCTACCTAGGAGTGGCCGTGTCCCTCACCCAGCTCCGGCCGTCGCCGCAGCACGCGGCGCCGCCGCGGAAACCGGGCCGGACCAAGCTCTGGCTCTACCGCTTCGACACCAAGACCATCCCGTACGTCTTCATCGCCCCGTTCTTCGTCCTGTTCGCGATCTTCGGCCTGTTCCCGATCGTCTTCAACGCCATCGTCTCGCTGCGGAACTGGCGCCTCGATGATCCGACCAGGACCGGCTGGGCCGGGTTCGCCAACTTCAGCAAGCTGTTCGGCGACTCCGACTTCTGGAACGCGCTCTTCAACACGTTCGGCATCTTCATCCTGTCCAGCGTTCCCCAGCTGATCGCCGCCCTGATCATCGCCAGCCTGCTCAACCGCAAGCTGCGCGCCACCACGTTCTGGCGGATCGGCATCCTGCTGCCCTACCTCACGCCGGTGGTCGCCTCGACGCTGGTGTTCTCGGTGTTCTTCGCCCGCGACAACGGCATGGCCAACTGGTTCCTGTCGCTGGTCGGCTTCGGTCACGACCACCCGCTCGACTGGCGGGCCGAGAAGTGGAGCAGCTGGATCGCCATCGCCACGATGGTCAACTGGAAGTGGATCGGCTACAACGCGCTGCTCTACCTGTCGGCCATGCAGTCGATCCCGAAGGACGTCTACGAGGCGGCGGCGGTCGACGGTGCCGGCCCGTGGCGCCAGCTCTGGCAGATCACCGTCCCGATGATCCAGCCGGTCGTGGTGTTCACCGTGATCCTGTCGACCATCGGCGGGTTGCAGCTGTTCAACGAGCCGATGATGTTCGACGAGAACCCGGCCGCCGCCTCCGGCGGCTCGGCCGGCCAGTTCCAGACCATCGCCCAGCTGATCTACAAGGTCGGCTGGAAGGACCTCAACCTCGGGTACGCGGCCGCGATGTCCTGGGCCCTCTTCCTGATCATCCTGATCGTGGCCGGCGTCAACGCCCTGCTCACCAAGCGCATCGGAGGAGACCGGTGACCTCGTTAGCGAACCGCGCGCCGCAGGACACGCGTGGCACCTGGAAGACGTATCTCCTGCTCTCGGTCGTGCTGATCCTGTCGGCGTTCCCGGTCTACTGGATGTTCGTGATCGCGACCAGCACCGACGCCGCGGTCTCGCAGGTCCCGCCCTCGGTGATCCCGGGCAGTCGCCTCTTCGCGAACCTGCACGAGGTGCTGTCGATGTCGGAGGTGTACTTCACGGCCTCCCTGATCAACAGCTTCATCGTGGCGCTGGTCATCACGGCGTCGACGCTGTTCTTCTGCTCGCTGGCCGGCTTCGCCTTCGCCAAGCTGCGGTTCCCGGCCCGCAACGCGCTGATGTTCGTGGTGATCCTGACCCTGACCGTGCCCAACCAGCTCGGCGTGGTCGCGCTCTACATCCTGATGGGCAAGCTGGGCTGGAACGGCACCCTGCTCGCGGTCATCGCACCCGGCCTGGTCAGCGCGTTCGGCGTTTTCTACATGCGACAGTTCATCGCCCACGCGGTGCCCGACGAGCTGGTCGAGTCGGCCCGCATCGACGGAGCGATGACCCTGCGGGTCTACTGGAGCATCGTGCTCCCGGCGATCCGCCCGGCGCTGGCCGTGCTCGGCCTGCTGACGTTCGTGATGGCCTGGAACGACTTCCAGTGGCCGCTGATCACGCTCGGCGGCACCGAGTTCCCGACCTCGATGGTGGCCCTCTCGAACCTGGCGACCGGCAACTATGTGATCTATCGCCGAGTGCTGGCCGGCGCCTTCATGGCTACCGTTCCCTTGATCGTTCTGCTGCTTATCGGTGGGCGGCAGATCGTCCGGGGGATCATGGAAGGCGCCGTCAAGTCCTGATGAGGAGAGCCGTGACCTCGTATCGACCCCTGCACGAAGGCTGGACGATCTCCGGAGCCGACGTGTCCGACCTCCCGGCCTCGGTGCCCGGCTGCGTGCACACCGCACTGCTCGCCGCCGGGCGCATCGAGGATCCCTACCTCGACGCCAACGAGACCAAGCTGACCTGGATCGGCCGGACCGACTGGGACTACCGGACGTCGTTCGACTTCGATCCGTCGGCGCCCCGGGTGGATCTCGTCTGCGCCGGTCTCGACACGGTCGCGTCGATCGAGCTCAACGGTTCGCCGATCGGCGAAACGGCCAACCAGCACCGGTCCTATCGTTTCGACGTCGGACCGGTGCTGCGGCCGGGAACCAACGATCTGAAGATCAAGTTCAAGAGCGCCTACGCGTACGCCTCGGAAGCGCAAGCGAAGCTCGGCGCCCGGCCCGACGCCTACGGGGAACCGTTCAACTTCATCCGCAAACAGGCCTGCAACTTCGGCTGGGACTGGGGACCGACCCTGGTCACGGCCGGAGTCTGGCAGCCGATCGGGCTGCACAGCTGGTCGGTCGCCCGGCTCGCCGAGGTGCGCCCGCAGGTCACGGTGACCGACGGCGTCGGGCGGGTCGAGGTGCGGGTACGCCTCGAGCGCGCGGCCGCCGGACCGGTGACCGTTTCCGCGTCCCTGGGCGGACGCAAGGCCTCGGCCGTGGTGGACGGCGTGGAGGCGTTGCTGATCCTGACCGTCGACGACCCGTCCCTCTGGTGGCCGCGCGGCTATGGCGCCCAGGCTCTCTACGACCTCGACGTGGCCCTGACGTCCGAAGACGGGGAGTCGCTCGACTCGTGGGGCCGCCGCGTCGGCTTCCGGTCGGTGCGCATCGACACCATCGGCGACGCGTTCACCGTGGTCGTCAACGGGGTGCCGGTCTTCGCCCGCGGCGTCAACTGGATCCCCGACGACGTCTTCGCCGACCGGATCACCCGTACCCGCCTCGCTTCCCGGTTCCAGCAGGCGGCCGACGCCAACGTCAACTTCCTCCGGGTGTGGGGCGGCGGCCGCTACGAGTCCGAGGACTTCTACGAGCTGGCCGACGAGATGGGCTTCCTGGTGCAGCAGGACTTCCTGTTCGCCTGCGCCGCCTATCCCGAGGAGGAGCCCTACCGGAGCGAGATCGAGGCCGAGGCGCGGGAAAACGTGGTGCGCCTCAGCTCGCATCCCAGCCTGGTGCTCTGGAACGGCAACAACGAGAACCTGTGGGGCCACGAGGACTGGAACTGGAAGCCCGCCCTCGGCGATCTGACCTGGGGCGCCGGCTACTACTACGAGCTGCTGCCCCGGATCGTCGCCGCACTCGACCCGAGCCGCTTCTACTGGCCCGGCAGCCCGTATTCGGGAAACCCGTCCCGTCATCCGAACGATCCGGCCTTCGGAACCACGCACATCTGGGACGTCTGGAACACCGACGACTACACCAAATACGGGGCCTACCGTCCGCGGTTCGTGGCCGAGTTCGGCTTCCAGGGACCGCCCACGTTCTCCACGCTGCGCCGCGCGATCTCCGACGACCCGCTGGCCCCCGACTCGCCCGGCATGGCCCACCACCAGAAGGCGGGCGACGGCGACCGGAAGCTGAGCCGCGGCCTGGCCAACCACCTGCCGGCCCCGCGCGACTTCGACGACTGGCACTACCTGACCCAGCTCAACCAGGCCCGGGCGGTCTCGCACGGCGTCACCCACTTCCGCTCGCTGCGGCCGCTCTGCATGGGCGCGGTCCTCTGGCAGCTCAACGACTGCTGGCCGGTCATCTCGTGGGCCGCGGTCGACGGCGACGGGCGTAAGAAGCCGCTGTGGTTCGCGATGCGGGACGCGTACGCCGACCGGCTGCTCACCCTGCGCCCCCGGTCGAGGGAGCCGCTGACTCCAGGCGGCCCCCTGGTCGACATCGCCCCGGGCGAGCGATTCATCTCGGGGGAAGACCCCGCCCTGATCGTGGTCAACGACTCCCGCGAACCCTGGGTGTCGGCCGCCGTCATCACTCGCCGCAATCTCGCCGGTGAGATCCTGGCCCGCTTCGAGTCCGATTTCGACGTGGCACCGGGCGGGGCGGTCACCGTGCCGCTGCCCTCCTCGGTTTCCGGGCCGGGCGACCCGAACACCGAGTTCCTGATGGTCGAGGCCGGTGATCAGCGCACCTGGTGGTTCTTCGTCCCGGACAAGGACATCGCCTGGCCCGCGGCCGACTTCACCACCCACGTCTCGATGCGCGGCGAACTCACGACGCTCACCGTCACGGCCCGCACGATCCTGCGGTCGCTCACGGTGTTCCCCGACCGGTTGTCCCCGTCCGCCGAACCGGACCGGGCCGACGTCACGCTGCTCCCGGGCGAGTCGGCCGTCTTCACCATTCGGTCCGCCGAACCTCTGGACGAGAAACAGTTGGTAAGCAAGCCGGTCCTGCGCTGTGTGAACGACCTTTAGGCGTAGGGATTATTCCGGGCGCTGCCGCCCGCGGGCGGCAGCGCTGCCTCGTTTACGAAGATCCAGTCGAGCCCGTCCTCGCCGGCCGCGTCCAGTTCCGGAGCCCGCCGCAGCCCGGCCTTCTCCGCCACCTTGATCGACGCCGCGTTCTCCGGCCGCACTCTCGCGATCAGCGTCTCGCCGGGCCGCTGCTCCTCCGCCCATCGCACGACCGCGGTCGCCGCCTCGGTGGCGATCCCACCGCCCCAGACCGCCGGATCGAACCGGTAGAACAGGTTGAGCACCGGCTTCCCGTGCAGCTCCATCCGCTTGATCCCGCAGAATCCGAGTGGTTCGTCATGGGGCAGAAGGCGAACCGTGAAGTAGCCGAACCCGTTCCGCTCCCAGTGCGCATCCCAGCTCTGCCACCGCTCGACGGCCTCGTCCCGGGTCGAGATCGCGTCGCCCGGGTTGTGCGCGCACGCCAGTGGATCGGTGTGGATGCGCCAGACGGCGTCGATGTCGGCCTCAACCGGTCGCCGGAGATCCAGCCGCGAGGTTCGCATCGCGCCATTGTCCCCGTTGACGCCTAGGCCGCCTATGCCTAGGCTGCCTGGGTATGGACGTCCGAGGCCACCTCGACCTGCTCCTGCTCTCCGTGCTCGCCGACTCCGGCCCCGTGCACGGCTATGCGGTGATCACCGCATTGCGCGACCGTTCCGAGGGAGTCTTCGACCTCCCCGAGGGCACCGTCTATCCGGCCCTCCAGCGGCTCGAGCGCGCCGGGCTCGTGACCAGCGGCTGGGATGAGTCGACGTCCCGCAGACGGCGGGTCTACCGGCTGACCGACGACGGCCACCGCGCCCGGGCCGAGAAGAAGCGCGAGTGGCGGGGCTTCGTCGGCGGCATGCAGGCCGTCATCGGCCCCCTGACCCTGGAAGGATCGGCATGACGAGCGTCGACAGTTACCTCGACGACCTGTTCGAGCGCCTCGCCGGCACCGGGCCGGACGGCCGGCGACTGCTGGTCGAGGCCGAGCAACACCTGGCCGACGCCGTGGCCGAGGCCCGCGGACGGGGCCTCGACACCGAAGCGGCCGAGCGGGAAGCCGTCCAGCGCTTCGGCGCCGCGACCGACATCGTCCGCCAGCTGCCGGTCGCTTCCGGCACCCTGCGCATCTCGCTGCGCCGGCTCGCGGCGGGCACGTGGGCGCTCACCGGCATCGGCCTGGCGTGGTACGGCCTGAGCGGCGTCCTGACCTGGCTCCTCGCCGGGCCGTGGGTCCGGCTGCTCATCTGGACCCACTCGTTCGGCTTCCATGCGATGTGCGAGCGGGGATGGATTCCGTCCGACGTCGACTGCTTCACGTACCGGCGTGGTCAGCTCACCGTGGTCCCCTGGGGTGGCGCCGACTTCCCGTTCCTGGCGGTCGGGCTGGCGGGGCTCGTCCTCGTCGGGTCGCTGGTGATGCTGCGCCGGCGGACCGGCATGGGTGCGGCC
Source organism: Actinoplanes sp. NPDC051411 (assembly GCF_040682075.1). Taxonomy (NCBI): domain Bacteria; kingdom Bacillati; phylum Actinomycetota; class Actinomycetes; order Micromonosporales; family Micromonosporaceae; genus Actinoplanes; species Actinoplanes sp. NPDC051411. Next base: position 31,099 of record NZ_JBFBAD010000058.1, read on the forward strand.
GACTGGACCCCGTCCCGGACCACGATCGGGCTGGCGCTCGCCGTCCCGTTCGGGGTGCTCGGCCTGTTGGTGCTGTTCTACGGCGCGATCGGGATCGTTGACGGCACCCAGGAGTACGGCCTGAGCTACGGGGTCACCGGGCTGTCAGCGGTCGTCATCTGTCTGCTGGCCGTCCAGAGCCTGCGCCGCCGGTTCAGTCGTTCAGGTCGGCCGGGCCGCCGGTGACCGCGTCGCTCAGAGGCGCGTCGGTCACCGCCGCCGTCTCGCGCTGTGACCGCACGTCGGCCAGCCGCGCGGTCAGAGCGCCCTCCATCGCCTGCGCCGCGTCGCTGCCCAGGACCAACCGCAGCGGCGCCGGCTCCCGCTCGACACTCTCGATCATCGCCGTGGCCATCCGGGCCGGGTCACCGACGCCCTGGGTCGTCCGCTCGGTCAGGATGCGGCGGATCCCGGCCACCGGCGTGCCGTCATAGGCGGGAATCCGGGCGGCCAGAACGGAACTGCCGTACCGGAAGTTGGTTCGGGCCCCACCCGGCTCGACGATCGTCACGCCGATGCCGAACGGCGCCACCTCGCCCGCCAGCGACTCGGCGAAGCCTTCCACGCCCCACTTCGTGGCGTGATAGAGCGATCCGCCCGGCCACGCCGCCTGCCCGCCGACCGACGACAACTGGAGGATCCGCCCGCCTCCCTGCGCGCGAAGATGCGGCAGGGCGGCCCGGATCAGCCGTACCGATCCGGTCAGGTTGGTCGCGATCTGGTGCTCGACCTGCTCGTCCGTCAGCTCCTCCGCCGCGCCCATCAGCCCGTACCCGGCGTTGCTCACGACGACGTCGATGCGGCCCAGGTCGGCGAAGGCCCGGTCGACCACCGCGGTGATCTCGGCCGGATCGGTGACGTCCAGGTGGTAGGCGCGAAAGTTCTCGCCGGCCAGATCGTCGACGCTGCCGGCGGCCCGGAACGTGCCGGCGACGCGGTCGCCGCGCGACAACAACTGGGAGGCGAGGTGCCGGCCGAAGCCACTGTTCGCGCCGGTGATCAACCAGGTTCGTGTAGTCATGGCAACAGCCTGCGGCGAATCCGGCATAACAGCCATTCCCCTGCTGAGAGGGGTGCTGTCAGGGCTACCCTCCCGGCCCGCCACCCGGCCTATCGTCGGAAGGGTGAACCTGATCGGCGAATATCTGCGGGCCCGCCGCGAGCTGATCCGCCCCGAGGACGTCGGACTGCCCGACAACGGCCATCGACGGGTGCCCGGTCTGCGGCGCGACGAGTTGGCCATGCTCGCCGGGATCAGCACCGAGTACTACACGCGGCTCGAACAGGGGCGCGACCGCCGGCCCTCGGCCCAGGTGCTCGACGCGGTCGCCCGCGCGCTCGGCCTCGACGGCGACGCCACCGCGTACCTGCATGCGCTCGGCACCCCGGAGGCGCCCCGGCGACGTCGCGCCGAGCGGGTCCGGCCGGGCGTGCAGCAACTCCTCGACGCATGGACCAGCACCCCGGCGTACGTCCAAAGCCCGTTGCAGGATGTGCTGGCGGCGAACCGCCTGGCCGTCATGTTGTCGCCGGTCTTCCGGCCCGGCGGCAACATCCTGCGTTCGGTCCTGCTCGACCCGGAGGTGCAGGAGTTCCTGCCCGACTGGCGGCACCGGGTCGGCAGTCTGATCGCGGCGCTGCGCGCGATGGTCGGCCCGGACGTCGACGACCCGCGGCTGACCGACCTGGTCGGCGAGTTGTCGGTGAAGAGTGATCTGTTCCGGCGGCTGTGGCCGCGGCACGACGCCCGGCAGCATCCGGGCGGCGGCAAGCATCACATGCGACATCCGATCGTCGGCGATCTCGAGCTGTACTACGAGAAGTTCGAGGTCACCGAGGGCAGTGGACAGTTGCTTGTGGTCTATCGGGCGCTGCCGGGATCGCCCACCGAGGATGCGCTGGCGCTGCTCGGATCACTGCCGCTCTGAAGTTCGCTCCGACGGGGTTCCAAGTTCATGCTCGGTTGTCCATGCGTTTCCCGAACCGGATCCGGCCGACGATGATCGACAAATACGATTCTCGACCTCGGCTATCCGAGGCATCCGATCCTTCGGGGGAATCGCCACATGGCATCACGCAGGCGTGCCTTCACGCTGTCCATCCTCTCCGCCAGTGCCCTGGTCGCGGCCGGCCTTCCGGCGTCGCAGGCCCTGGCCTCCACGACCGCCGCGGCCGGCATCACGATCCAGGTCGAAACCGGCGGCAAGTGCCTCAACGTCAGCGGCGCCAGCACCGCCAACGGCGCGAAGGTCGTGCAGTACACCTGCACCGCCGCCGCGACCAACGACCGCTGGCAGCTGATTCCGACCAGCAAGGGCTACCAGGTCAAGGGCGTCGGCTCGGGCAAGTGCCTGACCGTTACCAACGCCTCGACCGCCAACAACGCCCCGCTCATCATCTACACCTGCACCACCGGGGCTAACGAACTCTGGTGGCCCGAGGCGGTCGCCGGCCGGCCCACCGTGCGGTTGCACTCCGCGGCCACCGACAAATGCGTCAACGTGCCGGGCGCCTCAACCGCCAACAACGTCCAGCTGGTGCAGTACGCCTGCACGGCCAACGGCGCGGGCAACGAGCGGCTCTACTTCCCGCCGACCACCTCGCCGAGCCCGGTCGCGCGCCCGTTCACCCCGGACCGTCCGATCGCGGTGCTCCAGGGCGGCCTGCCGTCCGGGGCGGCCGAGGCGCCGGTCCACTTCAGCTGGGTCGACAGCGAGCACCAGCTCAACATGCTGACCGACTTCGCGTTCGACCCGTCCAGCGGCACCCAGCAGGATCCGAACTGGATCGCCACCCAGGACCTGTACGGCCTCACCGGCCCGACCTCGAGCGCCCTGCTCAACGACGGCCGCGTGCAGATCGTCGCCCATGACGCCCAGACCGGTGACGCGTTCGTGACCGACGAGCAGGCGGTCGGCTCGGGCGAATACCCCTACCCCGAGGACATGGGCGGCACCAGTGCCACCCACCCGAGCGTCGGTCTGAGCAACCCGACCACCAAATCGCTCGCCGTCTTCACCACGGTCAACGGCGTTCTGTGGGCCGCTCCCGAGACGGTCGGCGACGCGCTGCCCGTGATCGGCGGCTGGCGCAACCTCGGTGGCTCCGGCCTGGTCGGCACCCCGGTGTCGAGCCAGACCCGCACCGGCACCCAGGTGTTCGCGCTGAACTCGGCCGGCCAGATCCAGACGGCCACGTTCACCGACAACACCACCCTGTCCGACTGGGTCAGCCTGGGCGGCACCGGCCTGACCGGCACGCCGGCGGTGTCGGTCTTCACCGGCTACCGGCACATCGTCTTCTCCAACACCACGGCGGGGACGATCGTCTACAAGGAGCAGAACGCCGACCTGTCGTGGCCCGGCGACTGGAAGTCGGCCCCCGGTCTGACCGCGGTCGGCAGCCCGTCGTCCGTCATGCAGCCCGCGAACAACGCGGCTACCGTCGCTGTCCGCGACGCGGACGGCAACGTCTACTACGCGGCCGAGACGTCGGAGGCTTCCGGCACGCTCACCGACTGGCACCTGCTGTCCGACCCGGCCGACCCGGCGTCGCAGTCGAACAGCGACCCGACGCTCTTCTCCTACCTGGCCCCGTCCGGCTCGGACTTCGGTGTCGCGTTCAGCACCAAGGACCCGGGCGCCGAGGCGCCGTACTACTTCTACTTCGCCCCGAACACGGCGTACCCGCTGCCGACCGCCGGCGCGGCGGCCAAGGCGAACGCCAAGATCACCGCGAACAAGCCGGCACTCCGCAAGCTGGAGACCGGTAAGGCGAAGGCCAAGAAGCTCTCGCTCCGCTAGTTCCCGCCGCGACTTCCCGCCGCGAGCGCGGCCCGCCGGCATGTCCGGCGGGCCGTTCGCGTATTGACACATGCCGATACGCCTACTAGGAAGCTTGTTAACAATTGGCTCCCTTTTGAGGTGGTCGTCATGCCGTTCCTCCGCCGCGCCGTCGCCGTCCTAGCCATGCTCGCCGGCGCGACCATCGTCCAGGGCACAGCCGCCAACGCCGGCACCGTGCAGCCGCTGGCCTCCTGCACCCAGCAGAGCTTCCTCGAAGGCGACCACTACTCGGCCGTCCAGGTCGCCCAACTCGCCCAGCAGGCCGGCTTCTCCGGCAACGACTGGGTCATCTCGGTCGCGGTCGCCGAAGCCGAAAGCGGCGGCTGGACCCACGCCCGCCTGATCAACACCGACTGCAGCGTCGACCGCGGCCTGTGGCAGATCAACTCGTTCTGGCACGGCGAGGTCAGCGACTCCTGCGCCTTCGACCCGACCTGCAACGCCCAGTCCACGCACACGATCTGGGCCAACGGCGGCTGGTCACAGTGGACGACGTACATCAACGGCGCCTACCAGTCGCACATGGCCGAAGCCCAGGCCGCGGTCAACCAGGTCGGCGGAGGCGGCTCTCCGTCCGGCGGGTCGCTGGTCAGCAACTGGAACGGCAAATGCGTCGACGTGCCCGGCGCCAACTTCGCCGACGGCTCCCACCTGCAGATGTACGGCTGCAACGGCACCGCCGCCCAGGGCTGGACCTTCACCGGCGGCACGGTGCGCACCCAGAACAACATGTGCATGGACGTCGCCGGCGGCTCGACCGCCAACGGCGCCGCCCTCCAGATCGCCACCTGCAGCGGCAACCCGGCCCAGCAATTCACCCTCTCGGGCGCCGGCGACCTGGTCAACCCGCAGGCCAACCGCTGCGTCGACATCAAGGACTGGAACGGCAACGACGGCGCCGCCCTCCAGATCTGGGATTGCGGCGGCTCGGCCAATCAAAAATGGCACCGCGGATAACGTACGGCGTTGCCCGCCCCCAACCGCATCAACCCCGTCCCGAATGCACAGCGCGACCGTCTGCCACCCGAGGCCGTTGCGCGGGCATCCGGCCTCATCGGTTGCCGGCGGCCGGCGTGATCAGCCCGGTCTCGTAGGCGACGATGACCAACTGGGCCCGGTCACGGACGTCCAACTTGGTCAGTAGCCGCCCCACGTGGGTCTTCACGGTGGCGGGGCTCAGCGTCAGATGCTCGGCGATCTCGGCGTTCGACAACCCGCGCGCTACCAGCACCAGCACCTCCCGCTCCCGCTCGGTGATCGTCTCCAGCCCGGCCCGACTCACCGGAACCGGACCGGGCGCCCGGGTGAACGCGGTGATCAACCGCCGCGTCACCCGGGGCGACAGCAGAGCATCGCCCGCCGCCACCACCCGGACCGCGGCGAGCAGCTCGGCCGGCGGGGTGTCCTTGAGCAGGAAGCCGCTGGCGCCCGCCCGCAGCGCGGCATAGACATATTCGTCCAGGTCGAACGTCGTCAGCATGAGCACCCGGGCGTCGGTGGCCGCACAGATCCGCTCGGTCGCCTCGATGCCGTTCATGCTCGGCATCCGGATGTCCATCAGCACCACATCGGGCCGGCACTCCAGCGCGGCCCGCACCGCCTCAACCCCGTCCGCCGCCTCGGCCACCGTGGTCAAATCCCCCGACAGGTCGACCAGCAGCCGAAAGCTGCCCCGCAGCAGCGCCTGATCGTCGGCGATAAGCACCCGGATCACCCGCAGTCACCCCTCACGAGCCGTGGCCGTTCGCGGGCCGCGGCCGTTCGCGAGTCGCAGCCGTTCGCGAGTCATCGGCCCCGATGAGTCGGCGGCCGTGTCGAGTTGCCACCCTCATGAGTCGGCGCCCCGGTAGGGCAGCGTGGCCGTCACCACGAAGCCCTCGTCGTCGCCCGGCCCGGCCGAGAACTCACCACCCCAGGCCGCCACCCGCTCCCGCATTCCGATCAGCCCGTGTCCACCGCCCGGCGCGCGCGTCGTCGCCAGCCGCACACCGTCGTTCGCCACGCGGACGCGCACCTCGGCCCCCGTCACGGTCACCGTGACCGTGCAGGCGGCCGGAGCCGCGTGTTTGACCACATTGGTCAGTGCCTCCTGCACAATCCGATAGGCCGACAGTCCCACCGCCTCCGGCACCCGCGCAGTCACCTCTCCACCCGCACCAGTGACCCGCGCGCTCCGCCCGGCCGTCTCGGGCCCGACCCCTGGCGGCGCCTGCTGCCTCGCTTCTTCACTCGCGACCCGCACGGCCGGCCCGACCGCCTCCGACCCGCCCGGCATCGAATCGTCCGTGATCGTCAGCCGCACGGTGACGCCACCGGAGGCCGCCCGGTCGGCCAGTGTGCGCAGGTCGGCGAGCCCGGGCGCCGGTGCATAGGGACGGTCCTCCTCGCGCAGCACCTCCACCACCTGCCGCAGCTGCCCGAGCGCACTCCGGCTGGTCGCCTCGATGTCGCGCAGCGCCGCCCGAGCCTCCTGTGGCCGCGCCTCGAACACGTGGTCGGCCACCCCCGCCCGCACCGCGATCAGGCTCATGCTGTGGGCGACGATGTCGTGCAGCTCGCGGGCGATGCGCAACCGCTCGTCGCCGACCGCGCCCTGGGTGAGCTGCTCGGCCACCTGTGCCGCGTGCCGGCGTCGCTCGCGCCGGATCCACCCCAGCAGCCAGGCGCCGGCCGCCACCAGGCAGACGAACGCCGTGCCGAGCAGCGAACCCCGGCCGCCCGCCGAGCGGATCACCGCCACCGTGAGGACGACCAGCGTCACGAGCAGCGTCGGCACCGACCGCGTGGCCACCTCGGAGCCGACCAGATAGAGCTCGAACGCGAGGACCGCCACGACCGAGCCGGAGGCGTAGTCGGGGATGACCCCGCTCGCCAGCGCGGCGGCCGAGAACGTGAGCGAGAGCGCCAGCGCCGGGACGGGCCGAAGGCGTCGCGCGGCGACGGGCGCGCCGATCAGCAGTGCGGCGAGCAGGGTGACGCCGACCGGTTCGTGCCAGCCGCCGGAACGTGGCGGTTCGCCCGCCGACAGCCCGCACGCCACCGTCAGCGCGGCGGCCAGCAGCGCGTCGAGCAGGTAGAGGCCGCGGGGGCGCAGACCGCGCACGAGCAGGCCGGGGGTGAGGGTCACGCCCCGACGTTAGCCGTCCGCACACCCGGGGCGCGTCAGCCTACGGTCCCTCATCCTCTGGGAGGACGAGCTCGTCGGGGCGTCCTCCCGGAGGAGGAGCCGCAAGAGCCGCCCACGGTCCGATGCCTCCCGGACCCGCCGTGCGGGAGCCTGTCCGGCATGACCACATCAGTCGCGCTGCACGAGGTACGCGCCGGCTACGGCACCGGCCAACGACGGGTGACCGCCCTCGACGGCGTGAGCGCCGAGTTCGCCGCCGGCACGTTCACCGCCGTGATGGGGCCGTCCGGTTCCGGCAAGTCGACCCTGCTGCACTGCGCGGCCGGGTTGGAGCGGCCGTCCGGCGGCACCGTCACCATCGAGGGCACCGATCTCACCGGGCTGAACGAGACCGCCCTGACCCGCCTGCGCCGCGACCGGATCGGCGTGATCTTCCAGGACTACAACCTGGTGTCGTCCCTCACCGCCGCCCAAAACGTCGCCCTGCCGCTGCGGCTCGCCGGCCACAAGCCGGAGCCCGAGGCGATCGCCGAAGCGCTCGAATCCGTCGGCCTCGCGGGCCGGGCACGGCATCGGCCGAGCGAGTTGTCGGGCGGCGAGCGGCAGCGGGTGGCGATCGCGCGAACCGTTGTGGCGCGACCGGCGGTGGTGCTGGCCGACGAGCCGACCGGTGCCCTCGACAGCAACGCGTCCCGGCACGTGCTCGACCTGCTGCGGGGGCTGGTCGACGGGCACGGGCACACAGTCGTGCTGGTCACCCACGACCCGGTGGCGGCCGGCTATGCCGAGCGGGTTCTGCTGCTGGCCGACGGCCGGGTGGTCGACGAGCTGTCCGAAGTGGACGCCGGCCGGATCGCCGCCCGCATGGCCGCTCTGGAGGCGGCATGTTGAGCGGTCGCCGTCGCTCGCTGGCCGGCGCCTTCGTGGCCGCCCTGCTCGGCGTGGCCGCGGTCTGCATCAGCACTCTGCTCTACGCGTCGAGTCGTCCCCAGATTCCGCCCGCCTACCGCGACGCGGCCGTCGTGGTGCAGAGTCCGGCCGCGTCGGGAGACTTCGCCGAGACCGTCCCGTGGCCGCAAACCACCGCCACCGCCCTCGCCGCCCGCCTGGCCCGGCTCGACGGGGTCGCCGCCGCCGTTCCGGTGCACCAGTTCTACGCCCAGCCGATGCGGGGCGGCCACGCGGTCGCCGACGCCACGGTCGGGCACGGCTGGGCGGCCGCGACGCTCGGCGGTTACCGCCTGTCCGAGGGAATGCCGCCGCGCGCCGACCGGGAAGCCGTCGTGGATTCCGGCCTCGGGGCCCGTCCCGGCGACCACCTCACCGTGCTCACCGCCGCCGGTCCGGCCGACTACCTGGTCACCGGCGTCGTGGCCCACGGCGACGACGGCCTCTGGCTGAGCGATCATTCCGCCGAGACGCTCGCGCCGGGCGTGCGGTCCATCGGGCTCCGGCTCACGCCGGGCGCCGACGTGGTTGCGGTCGCCGACGCGGCGCGCGCCCTTTTGCGTACGGACGGGAAGGTCCTGATCCACGCCGAGCGAACCGCCCTGGAGCCTCCGGCGGACGCGCGCACCCGCTGGATCGGTCTGCAGGTCCTGACCGCGGTCGCCGCCCTGTCCGGCTTCGTGACCATCTTCGTCGTGGCCGGGACATACGCGTTCTCGGTCGCCCAGCGCCGCCGCGAGTTCGCCCTGCTGCGCACGCTCGGCGCGACACCCCGCCAGCTGCGCCGATCGCTTTACGCCGAGGCCCTCACCGTCGGCGCCCTGGCCTCGGTGACCGGCACCGTCCTCGGCGCCGTCGTCGCGCCGCTGCTGGCCGGCCCGCTCGTCGCGGCGGGGGCCGAGCCGGCCGGCTACACCGTCGGCCCGACGTGGTGGCCGATCGCCGTGTCGCTGGTGATCGGGCCGCTGCTGGCGACCGCGGGCGCGCTGACCGCGTCCTGGCGCGCCTCGCGTGTGCCGCCGCTCGACGCGCTGCGCGACGCGGCCGTCGAGGAAAGACCGATGGGCCGGGTGCGGTGGACCGCCGGGTTGCTGTTCGCCGCGCTCGGGCTCGGGCTGGTCGTGCTGATGGCCACCGCCGGGAGCCTGCAGTCGCTGGGCAACCTGGCGTCACTGGCCGCGATGGCGTTGATCAGCGCGGCGGCCCTGCTCGCCCCGGCCGTGGTCCCGCCGCTGGCCCGCCTGCTCGGCGCGATTCCGGCGCGGGGGCCCGGGGCGATCGGCCTGCTCGTACGCGAAGGAGCCGCCGCGGCCCCGCGCCGAACCGCCTCGGTCGCCGCGCCGGTGCTTCTCACCCTGGCCTTCTCGGTGCTGGTGTCCGGCCTGTTCGCCACCACGACGGCCTCCTATGCGGCCCGCCGCACGGCCGCGGTCGAGGCCGGCTCGGTGCTCGCACCCGACGGCACGCCCGGCCTCTCCGACGCGGCGGTGGCGCCCATCCTCGACTCCGGGGGCGCGGTGTTGCTGCCGTCGGTGGCTTACACCGCCGACCGCCAGGCGCTGCAACTGCTGGGCGCCGACCCGGCCGCCCTCGCGGCGGCCGACAACCGGGCCCGCGCCCTGACCGCGCTGACCACCCCGGACGCGGCCGCCGTCAGCCAGGCCGCGGCGACCCGCCTCGCCGCGGCCCCGGGCGGCACCCTGCGGTTGACGTTCGCCGACGGCACGACGATGCCGCTGCACATCGTGGTCGTGCTGCCAGACAACGTCGTCCCCGCCGACGTACTGGTCGACCGGGCAACGCTGCGGTCCCACGACCCGGGCGCCCTGACGTCGGCCGTGCTGCTGCCCGCTCACCCACCGTCCGGTCCCCACTCCAGCACCTCACCCCCAGCGGCTTCGCCCTCGGGCCGCCCAGCCGCGTCCGTCTCCGCCCCCGCGACGCCAGCAGGCTCGCCGTCGGAACGCCCGGCTGAGGCGGGCTCCGACCCTGCGACGCCGGCGGGCTCACCGTCGGAACCTCCAGCTAAGGCCGGCTCCGGCCCCGCGACGCCGGCAGGCTCGCCGTCGGAACGCCCGGCTGAGGTCGGCTCCGGCCCCGCGACGGCGGCGGATTTGCCGGCGAAACGTTGGGCGTCTGGCCCCGGCGCGCGGGTGATCAGCGTCGCGACGTGGGCCGGTGAGCAGGACGCGCAGGACGACCGGGTCGCCTGGACGCTCGTGCTGCTGTTGATGGGGGTGTCGGCCGGTTATGGCGCGCTTGCCCTCGTCAACACCTTGCTCATGGCGGCCGCCGGCCGGGCGCCCGACTTTCGGCTGCTGCGCCGGGCCGGGGCCACCCCGGGGCAGATCGGCCGGGCCGCCGCGGGTGAGGCGGTCCTCGTGGTGGTGATCGGTGCGCTGCTGGCGGCGGTGATCACGGTGCCGGCGCTGCTCGGCATCCGGGCCGGGCTCAGCGAGCAGATGGGCGCCCACGTGCCGCTCGTGGTGCCGTGGGTGACGATCGCCGGCATCCTCGGCGGCACGCTGGTGCTGGCCGTTGCGGCGGCCGCTGTTCCCGCCCGGCGCTCGATCCGGTCCACTTAGGATGAGGGCGGTGAAGGGCGACAAGTGGACGCTGCACCGCAAGACCGATGGGTCGAGGTTGGCCGACCTGGTGATCTACGACTCGGATTTTCCCTGGGTGAACGCCAAGGTGGAGGCGCCGGAAGGGCTTGACGAGTTCCGGCCGCTGTTCGACGCCGAGCTGGCGCTGCTCGAGCACATCGAGGACGCCGTCGACGAGTGGGAGGCGGCGAGGAGGCGGTGCGGGTGGCGGTGACCCTGCGCTACCCGGAGGGCAACGAGGTGCCGGAGTTCCTGTTGCACATCCAGGGTGACGAGGCTTGGTGGCGCTGGAGCGACGAACCCTTCGACGACGACGACGAAGACTGATCAGCGGCCGTATTCGGCGTGGATGTCGCCCCCGAACAACTTCCGATACAGGGCGTTCATCCGGGCCGCCGCCGGCGCGTGCCGCGCGAGTACGGCCGCGGCGGGGCCCGGAGGGATGTCGCCCTCGGCGCACCGGCGAACGTATTCGTTGCGTGCCACCGGGGCGCTGCCGTCGGTGGGAACCGGCACGTTGCGGAGCCGCGTGACGATCCAGTTGACCAGCCTCATCGCGGCGTAGTCGGCATCGTGGCCGGCGTGGCGGGCGGCGAATTCGCGTTCGGGCGCCGACAGCTCGAACCGGGGTGACGTGGCCAGGCCGAAGTCGGTCAGGTAGATCCGGTGGCCGTCGGACCGCATGTTGCCGAAGTGCCCGTCCATGTGCAGCAGCTCGTGTTGCCGGAGCGCTCCGACAATCTGCGCCAACTGCTGTTCGAGCGTCGATGCCCGTCCGGCCGGGTCGGCGTCCAGCCAATCCTGCAGCGGATAGCGGACGTACTCGAGGAACAGGACCAGGCCGGCCGGTGCCGTGGCCAGTTCGTCCAGCCGGTGGTGCACCAGCGGGTCGGCCTGGCCGTATCCGGCCACCGTCGACGGTGGCCGCCCCGGCAACACCCGCCAGTGGTAGAGCCGCGGGAACAGGCCGGGCTCCGCGGCAGTGACGATCTGGTTGGCCGCCAGCTCGCGCCAGGCGTTGAAGCTCGGGCCGCCGAATCCGTACTGGCAGTAGAGCGGCAGGTCGAACAGATTCGCGGTGCTGCCCGGATGGTCGAGTTCCCGTCGCGTCAACGGGATCCGCTTGACGAACACCGGCACGTCACCGACGTCGATCACCCCCGAGGCGCCGCCGATGCTGGCTGCGCGCACGGGTTCGACCAGGGTGGCCAGGGCGGAGTCGGTGTACGCCGCGAGGCGTCCCGCCACGGTCACGGCCGGCCGGGCGGGACGAGATCGGCCGGCGTCCACCGCACCGCTGTGCCGGGCCCGGATCGCGTAGAGAGCAGTGACCACCGACACCGAGCGAGCCGCAGTTTTCCATGGCCGGAGGTCGCGCTGCGGCCTTGACCCGGCAGCGGGTCGCGCTGTCGGGCCGAGAGCGGCCTGCCCTGCGGTTGAGGGCTGCCACGACGCGTACTTCCCAAGAGGGTCATTCCCCGAGGACCGCTTGGATATCCAGTTCGATCCGGAGGGTGGGGCCGATCAGGGTGAGGCCGCCCGGCAGGCCCATGTTCCAGTTTATTTCGTAGTCGCTGCGGTGCAGCTGGGTGGTGGCGGTGGCGGCCATACGGGTGCCGCCCCAAGGGTCGGGCCCGCTGCCGCCGTAGTGGACGTCGAGGGCGACCGGCCGGGTGATGTCGCGGATCGTCAGGCCGCCGTCGAGTTGCCAGTGGTCGTCGCTCAGGCGGGTCAGGCCGCTGCTGCGGTAGCGGAGCGTCGGGAACTGTTTGACGTCGAGGAAGTCGGGCGAGCGCAGGTGGGTGTCGCGGTCGCGGCTGCCGGTGTCGATGCTCGCGGCCTCGATGACGACCGTGACGTGGGAGCTTTCGATCGGGTCGGTGACCGTGATGGTGCCCGCGAGTTCGGTGAAGCGGCCCTCGACGCGGGACATGCCGAGGTGGCGGGCGGTCGCGCGGACGATCGAGTGGGCCGGGTCGATGGTCCAGGACCCCGGGGTGGGCAGGCGGCCGTGGCCGGCCGCCTGCAGAACTATGGTGCCGAGGTCGCGGCCGGGCAGCGAGACCGAGCGGGCGACCGGGTCGAGCCCGGCCGCCGCGACGATCAGGGTGGCCGGACCGGTGGCGTCGGCCGGCACCGCGAAACGGCCGGTCGCGTCGGCGGCGGTCCGGCCGATCTGGCGGCCGTCCGGGCCGATCAGGGTGACCATGGCGCCGGGCAGGGGCCAGCCGTCGGATGTCGCCGTTTGGCCGGTGACCTGCTCCGTCACCGTTCGCCGCCGCTCTCGGCCGGGACCGGGAAGGCCGTGATGTGGGGCGTTTTGCCGTTGGCCGAGGAGCCGTTGGCCGACGGCTGCCCGAGCAGGATGTCGTGGTCGGTGCGGTCGCCGGCCAGCTGGACCCGGGTCGCCACCGGCGCGTAGCCGCTCGCGGTCACCGTGTAGGTCCCCGGCTGCAGATCGTCGAACTCGTAGCGCCCGTCCGCCCCCGTCACCGTGGCGCCGACGACCGTGCCGTAGCCGTCGACCGCGAGCACCGAAGCGTCCGGCACCGGCTGACCCGAGGCGGCGGCCCGGATGACCCCGGCGAGCGTCCCGTTGGTGACCAGCACGATGTCGATCCGGTTGTCGCCGCCCGCGCCGAGCGACACCGTGCGGGCCGCCGGGCGGGTGCCCTCGGCGGTGGCGGTCAGCGTGTATTCAGCCGGGTAGAGGTCGGGCAGCGCGTAGGTGCCCTCGCTGGTGGTGACCGCGGTCGCCACGACCTCGCCGCGCGCGTCGGTGAGGGTGATCGCCGCGCCGGTGATCGGGCGTCCGGCCTGGTCGGCGACGCGGCCTTCGAGTTGGCCGGCGCCGGAGAGCGACACGTCGCGCTGGACCTCGCCCGCCACGACGGTGATCATCGAGGCGGCCGGCTGGTGGTTCTCGGCCGCGCAGATGAGCAGGAAGGATCCGCCGGTGGGGAGAACCATCCGGTAGGAGCCGTCGGTCGCGGTGACCGCGCGGGCCAGTTGGCCGCCGCTGAAGTCGGTGACCGTCAGGGTGGCGCCGGCGACCGGGTTGTGGTCGGCGCCCTCGACGCGGCCGCTGACGACGGCCTCGTTGGAGAGGGCGGCCGGGGCGTGATGCGCGGGCGCGGGCACGTCGGCGAGCGTTTGTGGTCGATGTTCCGCGGCCGGGCTGACCGGGATGGCGGGCCGCAGAATGTCGGCTTCAGGAGGTGTGGGCTCGGTCGGCGCGGCTTCAGGGGCCGGCGGCGGCGTTTCGCGCGCGGCCGCCGCCGACTGGGTCCGCAGCGGAATCTGCGGCAGGAACAGGAACAGCAGGAATGCCAGCAGCACGACCCCGGCCGCGACCAGGAAGATCATGTCCATCGAGTCGGAGAACCCGACCTTGAACGGCCGGGCCAGCACCGGCGTCACCTTGGACAGGAACGAGGTGTCGTTGAGGGCCGACGAGTTGACGCCCCCGCCACCGTGCAGGATCGCCAGGATCTGCCGGTTTTTCGGGTCGCTGGTTATCGACTTGTCGCCCAACGCCTGCTGCAGACCGGGACCGGCGGTCCGGAAGGCGTGCGCGATCTTGTCGCCGACCGAGGAGAACAGGATCGACAGGAAGATCGCCGTGCCGGCCGTGGCCCCCATCTGCCGGAAGAACGTCACCGACGAGGTGGCGACGCCGATCTCGGACGGCGCCATCGCGTTCTGCACCGCCAGCGTGATCGGCTGCATGATGAGGCCCAGCCCGAGCCCGAAGACGGCCATGAAGATCGCGGTGCGCCAGTACGGCGTGTCCACCCGGATCCAGTACATGAGCACCAGGCCGCCGACCATCAGCAGCGAACCGAGGACCGGGAAGATCTTGTAACGCCCGGTCCGGCTGATCAGCTGGCCGGAGATCACCGAGCCGATCATGAGGCCGCCGGTCAGCGGCAGCAGCTGCAGGCCGGACTGGGTCGGTGTGGCACCGCGCACGATCTGCAGATAGAGCGGCAGCAGCGCGAGACCGCCGAACATGCCCATACCGACGATGAAGCCGCCGATCGCGGTGAGGCTGAAGGTGCGGTTACGGAAGAGGCGCAGCGGAATGAGCGCGTCCTCCTTCATCAGCGCCTCGGCGACGATGAACAGCACCAGCCCGGCCGCGCCGATCGCGTAGAGGACGATCGAGCGCCCGCTGCCCCAGCCCCAGGTGCGGCCCTGCTCGGCCACGGTCAACAGCGGCACCAGGCAGATGCAGATGGTCAGCGCGCCCCACCAGTCGATGCGGTGGTTGCGGCGGCGGTGCTCGATCTGCAGCACGCGCGCCACCACGGCCAGCGCGACCACGCCGATCGGCACGTTGACCAGAAAGACCCAGCGCCAGCCGGTGATGCCGAGGATGCTGTGGGTCCCCGCGAAGAAGCCGCCGATCACCGGCCCGAGCACGCTCGAGGTGCCGAAGACGGCCAGGAAGTAGCCCTGGTAGCGGGCCCGTTCCCGGGGCGGCACGATGTCACCGATGATCGCCAGCGCGAGCGAGAACAGACCACCCGCACCGAGACCCTGGAAGGCGCGGAACCCGGCCAGCATGTACATCGACGTCGCGAACGAGCAGGCCGCCGACCCGATCACGAAAATCGTGATGGCGGCGAGGAAGAACCGCTTGCGCCCGTAGATGTCGGAGAGCTTGCCGTAGAGCGGCGTCGAGATCGTGGCCGTGATCAGGTAGGCCGTGGTCACCCACGCCTGCACCGACAGCCCGTGCAGGTCGTCACCGATGGTGCGGATGGCCGACGTGACGATCGTCTGGTCGAGCGCGGCCAGGAACATGCCGAGCATCAACCCGCCGAGAATCTCGAGGATCTGCCGGTGACTCAACTGCGCCGACGATGCGCCGGCCGCCGAAGCGGATGGGGGCGGCGGCGTGCCCTGGGCCGGCGCCGCGACTGCACTGCTGCTCATTGCTGAACTCCTTCGTCGACGCCATGGGGACTACCCACAAACGAGACAGCAACCCCGCGGGTGTCAGACGAGTGTGGAAGCTCTCAATCCGCTACCAGGATCAAGATCAATCGAAAACCGAGGACCTTTGAAACGTACGCCACGGCGCCGTCCCCAACCGCAGCGATATTCGTCCCCACGTCAGCGGAAACGGCGCTGCCACCCCAGGCCGCACCCAGCCTCCGGCCATGCGGTGGGTCAGGGTGAGGGCAGCGCATTTCCCCAGCTCAAGGCGATTCTGGCGGGTAGTTGTGGCCCAGTCACGAGCCGAAGGCCTCCCCCCGCGACCGCCCGAATTCACACGCCGAAGTGACGTCCGTCATTGCCCAATGCGCGTGATTGCGTGTCGTGGCGCTGAGCTGTCTGTATAGAAGAACTGCGAATCAGTCCGCCACTCCGGCTGCTCCGACTGTGGATAGCGCCCGGGAACTGTCGTGCCTCCCGGCTTTACTCAGCCCACCCAGTGCCGGGGTGGGGGAGGCGGCGGTCCGCCGGCCGGCAGGCGGCGGTCTGCCCGGGTGAGGAGACGGTGGTCCGCGGGGTGGGACGGCGGCGGTCGGCCCAATGGAGCGGGCCGTCGAGTCGGAGGCGGCGCTTGACCGGGCGGGGGCGCAGCCGACCGGGCGGGCGCGGTGACCGGGCGGCGACGTGGCGGTTGGCAGGGTGTTGAGGCGGCGGTCGACCGGGCCGGGACGCGGTGACCGGGCGGGACGTGGCGGTCCGCCGGGCGGTAGGCGGCGGTCTGCCCGGGTGGGAGACGGCGGTCTGTGGGGTCGGACGGCGGCAGTCGGCCAATGGGGCAGTCCGTCGAGTGGGGAGGCGGCGGTTGGCCGGGCGGGGCGCGGTCATCGGGCGGGGAGGCGGCGGTCGGCCGGACGGTGCCGCGGTCGGCTGGGCGGGGATGCGGGCGGGCGGCCAGACGGGGCGGGTGGTCGGCCGGGCGCGGCGCGGCGGTCGGCTGGGCAGGCAGGCGGCCAGGCGGGGCGGGTGGTCGGCCGGGCGCGGGTCGGGTGGTCGGCTGGGCGCGGGGCGCGGTGGTCGGCTGGGCGCGGGCGCGGCGGTCGGCTGGGCGGGCATGCGGGCAGACGGCCAGGCGCGGCGGGGTGGTCGGCCAGGCGCGGGGCGCGGTGGTCGGCGGGGCGCGGGGCGCGGCGGTCGGCCGGGCGGGGATTCGGGCGGGCGGCCAGGCGCGGCGGGGTGGTTCGCCGGGCGCGGGATGTGGTGGTCGGCTGGGCGGCGGCGTGGTGGTCGGCTCGGTCGGGTGCTTGGTGGTTGGCCGGGTGAGGGCGCGGTGGTCGCCCTGGCGGGTGGGAGGCGATGGTCGGCGGGAGGCGCGATGGTCGGCCGGGCGGGTGGGAAACGGTGGTCGGCCGGGCGCGGAGCGCAGTGGTCGGCAGGCGAGGGGGCGGTGGGCGGCCGGGCGCGGGAAGCCACGGTCGGCAGGCGAGGGGCGGTGGGCGGCCGGGTGGGGGCGGCCCGCCGACACCGGGAACGCCGCCGGCGACGGCCCCAACGGGACCGTCGCCGGCGTACGTCAAGAGGGCCTGACCTATTCGGGAACCTTGCGGTAGGCGCCGTCGCTGGCGCTTGTCGCCATCGAGGCGTAGGCCCGCAGGGCCGCCGACACCGAGCGCTGCCGGTCGGCCGGCGAGTAGGGCCGGGCGCGCCGTTCCTGCTCGTGCCGCCGCTGGGCCAGCGTCTCGTCGTCGACGTTGAGGGTGATCGAGCGGCCCGGGATGTCGATCGTGATCTCGTCGCCGGTCTCGACCAGGGCGATCAGGCCGCCGGCCGCCGCCTCGGGGGAGACGTGGCCGATCGACAGGCCGCTGGTGCCGCCGGAGAACCGGCCGTCGGTGATCAGCGCGCACGCCTTGCCGAGCCCGCGGCCCTTGAGGAACGAGGTCGGGTAGAGCATTTCCTGCATGCCCGGGCCGCCCTTGGGGCCCTCGTAGCGGATGACCACCACGTCGCCCTCGACGACCTGCTTGCCGAGGATGCCGTCGACCGCCTGCTCCTGTGATTCGAAGACGCGGGCCGGGCCGCTGAATTTCCACAGC
This sequence comes from Actinoplanes sp. NPDC051411, assembly GCF_040682075.1. Lineage (NCBI taxonomy): Bacteria > Bacillati > Actinomycetota > Actinomycetes > Micromonosporales > Micromonosporaceae > Actinoplanes > Actinoplanes sp. NPDC051411. Next base: position 48,701 of record NZ_JBFBAD010000058.1, read on the forward strand.
GACTCGTCGACGCCGGCCGTCTTGACCACGCAGCCGTCGGGCGCGAGGTTGCCGAAGAGGATCGCCAGGCCGCCGTCGACCGTGTAGGCGTGTTCGACCGACCGGATGCAGCCGTCGACCGCGTCGGTGTCGAGCGTCGCCCAGCGGTTGGAAGTGCTGAACGGCTGTGTGGTGCGCACGCCGCCCGGCGCCGCGTGGAACAACTCGAGCGCCGCTTCGGAGGGCGATTCGCCGCGGATGTCCCACTCGCCGAGCCAGTCATCGAGAGAGGAGGAGTGCACGGAACGGACGTCCGTGCGCAGGGCGCCACCCCGGTGGAGCTCCCCCAGCAGGGCCGGGATGCCGCCGGCCCGGTGCACGTCTTCCATGTGGTATTTCGGCGAGTTGGGCGCGACCTTGGACAGGCACGGCACCCGGCGCGAGATCGCGTCGATGTCGGCGACCGAGAAGTCGAGCTCGGCCTCGCGGGCCGCCGCCAGCAGGTGCAGCACCGTGTTGGTCGAGCCGCCCATCGCCACGTCGAGGGCGACCGCGTTCTCGAAAGCGGACCGGTTGGCGATCGAGCGCGGCAGCACCGACTCGTCGTCGTTCTTGTAGTACTGCTTGGCGATGTCGACGATCAGCGCGCCGGCCTTTTCGAAGAGCGCCTTGCGCGAGGCGTGCGTCGCCAGCGTCGAGCCGTTGCCCGGAAGGGCAAGCCCGATGGCCTCGGTCAGGCAGTTCATCGAGTTGGCCGTGAACATGCCGGAGCAGGAGCCGCAGGTCGGGCAGGCCGCCTGCTCGATGGTGCTCAGCTGCTCGTCGGTGACGTTGTCGTTGGCGCTCGCGGTCATCGCGTCGATCAGGTCGAGCTTCTCGTGCACGACGCCCTCGATCGCCACCGTCTTGCCGGCCTCCATCGGCCCGCCGGAGACGAAGACGGTCGGGATGTTGAGCCGGAGCGCGGCGATCAGCATGCCCGGCGTGATCTTGTCGCAGTTCGAGATGCAGACCAGGGCGTCGGCGCAGTGCGCGTTCACCATGTATTCCACCGCGTCGGCGATCAGCTCGCGGCTGGGCAGCGAATAGAGCATGCCGCCGTGCCCCATCGCGATGCCGTCGTCGACCGCGATCGTGTTGAACTCGCGCCCGACGCCGCCCGCCTCGGCGATCGAGTCCGCCACCAGGCCACCGAGGTCCTTGAGGTGGACGTGGCCCGGTACGAACTGGGTATAGCTGTTGGCGATCGCCACGATGGGCTTGCCGAAGTCGTCGTCGGTCATCCCGGTGGCGCGCCAGAGGGCGCGCGCGCCGGCCATGGTCCGGCCGTGGGTCGAAGTCCGGGAACGCAGGTCAGGCATCCCCTCATAGTGCCACCGGCCACGGGGGCAGAGACCAGGGACGTCCACAACGCGAGACGAGTCTTTAGTCGGCTTTGGGTGGTGGGCGGGGCGGTTGGATGGGCTGGGGCTTCTTAAACGGTGCGAGATCCGGCACAGTGTTCCCGTGCAGTCACCGTCCGGCGTGGAGCTTGCGGGCCTGGCGATCGTTCTGGTCGCCGTGCCCGCGGTCGCCGTGCTGGCCGATTCCGGTCGCCGGCACACCGGGCCGGCCCGCCGGGCCCACCTCTTACTGGCCGCCGGCGGCGCTGTCGCCACCGCGGCCGCCCTGGCCGGGGTGCTGAGCGCGCTGATGACCGACACCCCGCCGCCCCGGATGGGTCTCGGCGCGGCGGTCGCGCTGGGCATGGCGATCGGCACGACCGTTCTCCTCGCGGGCACGGCCGCGCTGCCCGGGGCGGCCGAGAGTGCCGGCGCGGCCGTGCGGCACCTGCTCGACGGTCTGATCATCGCGGCCGCCCTCTGGCTCGCCGGCTGGACCCTGCTGACCTCGCCGACCCGCATTCTCGGCGACCACACCCCGATGGCCTGCCCGTCGCTGCTGCTGCCGGCCGCCGTCGCGGTGATCTCCCTCGGCCTGACCAGCGAGCTCATGCTGCACGCCCACCGGCCGCGGCGCATCACCGTGCGGGTGGCCGGCGGGGTGAGCCTGGTCGCGATCGCGGCGACCGGCATCGCCGGCAGCATCTGCCAGGACTGGCCGCTGATCGAGATGCTCAGCGCGGTGCTGCTGCCGGCCGGGCTGTTCGTGATCTCCCGCGCGGTCAAGGCGGCCGACCGCCCGGTCCAGCCGATCGGCAACGTGGTCGAGCGCAACCGGGCGTACGCGGTGTTCCCGATGGCCGTCATCGTCACGGCTCTCGGTTATCACCTGGCCCGCGGTGGCAGCTTCGACGCCTACGCGTTCGCCGGCGCCGCGGTCGAGGGTTTCGCCCTGGTCGCCCGGCAATACCTGGCGCTGACCGACGTCCGCCGCTACACGTTGCAGCTCGGCCAGCGCGAGGCCCACTTCCGCGAGCTCGCCCACACCGACCCGTTGACCGGTCTGGCCAACCGCCGCGGTCTCCAGCGGGCGCTGCGCGAATCCGGCGGCTCATCGGTGCTCGTCGGCATCGACCTGGACGGCTTCAAGACGGTCAACGACATGCGCGGGCACGACGTCGGCGACGCGGTGCTCAGCGAGGTCGGTGACCGCCTGCGGCGCAACCTGCTCGACGGCGACGTGGCGGCCCGGCTGGGTGGCGACGAGTTCGCGATCCTGATGCGCGGCTCGGCCGACGAGGCGATGCTCACCGCGCACCGGCTGCTGGCCGTGCTCGGCGAGCCCTACGAGCTCGACGGCGGCGCGGTCTTCCTCTCGGCCAGCCTCGGCGTGGCCGACACCGGCCAGTTGCTGCGCGACGCCGACCTCGCGCTGCGCTATGCCAAGCAGCGGGGCAAAAACCGGGTCGAGCGCTACCAGGCGCGATACGACGAGCTCCTGCGCCGGCGGGGCACGCTCGTGAGCGAGCTGCGGCACGCGATCGACCGCGACGAGTTCCGCCTGGTCTTCCAGCCGGTGGTCGCGCTGCCGTCGATGCGGCTGGTCGGGGCCGAGGCTCTGCTGCGCTGGCACCACCCGCGGCTCGGCGCGGTGCGGCCCGACGAGTTCATCCCGGTCGCCGAGGAGTCCGGGCTGATCAACCGGATCGGCTCGTGGGTGCTCGAGCAGGCGTGCCGGCAGCTCGCCGAGTGGCTGTCCCGGGGCCACGACGTCTGGGTCTCGGTCAACCTGTCGCCCAAGGAGCTGCACGCGGCCGACTATGCGGGTCAGGTCGCCGACGTGCTCGCGACGTACGGCGTGCCGGCCCAGCGCCTGGTCCTCGAGGTGACCGAGCACGCGGTCGCGACCGACATGGAGGAGCTGATCAGCCGCCTGGCCGAGCTGCGCGCGACCGGCGTACGGATCGCGCTCGACGACTTCGGCGCCGGCTATTCCTCGCTCGGCCAGCTGCGCACGCTCCCGGTCGACATTCTCAAGATCGACCACGCGCTGGTCGCCGAGCCGGAGTCGCGCACCGGCACGGCCGCTCCGCTGGTCGACGTCGTGGTGCGCCTCGGGCACCGGCTCGGCCTCGAGGTGCTGGCCGAGGGCATCGGCACCCCGGCCCAGCGGGCGGTGGTCGAGGAGGCGGGCTGCCGGCTCGGGCAGGGCTCGCTGTTCGGCTGGGGTGTGCCGGCCGAGCACCTGGAGGCCCAGCTGCAGACGCTGCGCGGACGCCCGGCGGCCGTCCCGGTGGCCGCCAAGGAGGCGCCGAGAGACGCCGCGCCCCGCAGTCAGGTCGTCATGCTGGGTCCCGGGATGCGGCAGCTCAGAGCGTTGTTGCCGACCGATCCCGCGTTCGAGGCACTCTCCGGTGATCAAAATGTGGGATCAGTTGACTCACCGCGTGAGATGGGGCAGGGTTAGCGGCATGTGCTTCACCCGAGTACTTATGTGAGCGCACTCCGACCGTTTGAACAACTGGTCTGAGTGCGCTAGGTCCCGTGCTGTTAAAGCACGAGGGCCTTTTTTAATGCTCAAAAGAAGCCCGGCCGATTGAAACGGAACTGCCATGACGAGACCCACTCCCGAGACCCTCGCCCACCGAGCCAACCCGGCCACTGTCGCGGCGGCCGTCAACCCGGCCCCGGCCGTAGCCTCTCCCGTCGCCACCTCGGGCGCCGGTTCGCTCGTTCGGTCGCTCGAGGCCCTCGGCGTCGAAGTCGCGTTCGGCATCCCGGGCGGTGCCATCCTCCCGGCGTACGACCCGCTCTACGACTCCAAGGTGCGCCACATCCTGGTCCGCCACGAGCAGGGCGCAGGCCACGCCGCGACCGGTTACGCGCAGGCCACCGGCAAGGTCGGCGTCTGCATCGCGACCAGCGGCCCGGGCGCGACCAACCTGGTGACCCCGATTGCCGACGCCTATATGGACTCGGTTCCGATCGTCGCGATCACCGGCCAGGTGGCCCGCCCGTCGATCGGCACCGACGCCTTCCAGGAGGCCGACATCCAGGGCATCACCCTGCCGATCACCAAGCACAACTTCCTGATCCAGACGCCCGAGGAGATCCCGCGGATCATCGCCGAGGCGTTCCATCTGGCGGCGACCGGACGGCCGGGCCCGGTGCTGGTCGACATCCCGAAGGACGTGATGCAGGCGCAGACCACGTTCATCTGGCCGCCGACCCTCGATCTGCCCGGCTACCGGCCGACCCTGCACCCGCACGGCAAGCAGATCCGCGAGGCGGCCCGGCTGATCGCGGCGGCCAAGCGCCCCGTGCTCTATGTGGGCGGCGGCGTGCTCAAGGCGGGCGCCACCGACGGGCTGCGCAAGCTGGCCGAGCTGACCGGGATCCCGGTCGTCACCACGCTGATGGCGCTCGGCGCGTTCCCCGACTCGCACCCGCAGCATCTGGGCATGCCCGGCATGCACGGCACGGTCCCGGCGGTCTACGCGTTGCAGAAGTCCGACCTGCTGATCACGCTGGGCGCCCGGTTCGACGACCGGGTGACCGGCAAGCTCGACTCGTTCGCGCCCGACGCCAAGGTCGTGCACGCCGACATCGACCCGGCCGAGATCGGCAAGAACCGGCACGCCGACGTCCCGATCGTGGGCGACGCCCGGCATGTGATCGACGAGCTGATCGCCGCGGTGTCGGCCACCGCCGACGGCCCCGGCGAATACGAGGCCTGGTGGCGCACGCTCAACGACATCCGCGAGCGCTACCCGCTGGGCTATGACGAACCGACCGACGGCACCCTGGCCCCGCAATACGTGATCGAGCGGATCGGCAAGCTGGTCGGCCCGGACGCGATCTATGTCGCCGGCGTCGGGCAGCACCAGATGTGGGCCTCGCAGTTCATCTCGTACGAGAAGCCGGGCACCTGGCTCAACTCCGGCGGCGCGGGCACGATGGGCTACGCCGTGCCGGCCGCGATGGGGGCCAAGGTCGGCGCGAAGGACACCCAGGTCTGGGCGATCGACGGCGACGGCTGCTTCCAGATGACCAATCAGGAGCTGGCGACCTGCGCGCTCGAGGGCATCCCGATCAAGGTGGCCGTCATCAACAACGGCAACCTGGGCATGGTCCGGCAGTGGCAGACCCTGTTCTACGAGGGGCGTTACTCCAACACCGAGCTGGGCACCCACAAGCACCGCATTCCCGACTTCGTGAAGCTGGCCGAGGCGCTCGGTTGCATCGGGCTGCGCTGCGAGTCGAAGGACGACGTCGACAAGATCATCAAGCAGGCGATGGAGATCAACGACGCGCCCGTGGTCATCGACTTCACGGTCGGCAAGGACGCCATGGTCTGGCCGATGGTCGCGGCCGGCACCAGCAACGACGAGATCATGCACGCCCGGGACCTGCGTCCCGCCTTCGACGAGGATGAACTCTGATGAACAAGCACACCCTGTCGGTGCTGGTGGAGAACAAGCCGAGTGTCCTCGCGCGAGTGGCCGGCCTCTTCTCCCGGCGCAGTTTCAATATCGATTCGCTGGCGGTGGGCGAGACGGAGAACCCGGACGTCTCCCGCATCACGATCGTGGTCAACGCCGACTCCTCACCCCTGGAGCAGGTGACCAAGCAGCTCAACAAGCTGGTCAACGTCCTGAAGATCGTCGAGCTGGACCAGCAGCAGTCGGTTCAGCGCGAGCTCCTGCTGGTCAAGGTGCGCGCCGATCGCGCGCAGCGCACGCAGGTGCTCGAGACGGTCGAGCTGTTCCGGGCGAAGGTGATCGACGTCGCCCCGGACACCCTCACGATCGAGGCGACCGGTAATCCCGACAAACTGGATGCGTTGCTGCGCGACCTCGAGCCGTACGGCATCAAGGAGATGGTCCAGTCGGGCCTCGTGGCCATCGGCCGCGGATCCCGCTCCATCACGACCGGCCCGGCGCTCCGCGCCGCGTAAAGCTCGGCGCTCTGCGCCGCCGACAAGAAGGTAAGAAATGACCGCGGAAGTTTTTTACGACGACGACGCCGACCTCTCGATCATCCAGGGCAAGAAGGTCGCGGTGATCGGCTACGGCAGCCAGGGTCACGCCCACTCGTTGTCGCTGCGTGACTCGGGCGTCGAGGTGGTCGTCGGCCTCAAGGAGGGCTCCAAGAGCCGCGCCAAGGCCGAGGAGCAGGGCCTCGAGGTCAAGACGCCGTTCGAGGCGTCGGCCTGGGCCGACGTGATCATGGTGCTGGCGCCGGACACCGCCCAGCGCAAGATCTACACCGAGTCGATCGCCCCGAACCTCTCCGCCGGCAAGGCGATCTTCTTCGGCCACGGCCTCAACATCCGGTTCGAGCTGATCCAGCCGCCGGCCGACGTGACCGTGGCGATGGTCGCCCCCAAGGGCCCGGGCCACCTGGTCCGCCGTCAGTACGTCGACGGCAAGGGCGTGCCCTGCCTGGTCGCGGTCGAGCAGGACCCGACCGGCGAGGGCCTGGCGCTCGCTCTCTCGTACGCGAAGGCGATCGGTGGCGCCCGGGCCGGCGTCATCAAGACCACCTTCAAGGAGGAGACCGAGACCGACCTGTTCGGCGAGCAGGCCGTGCTCTGCGGCGGCACCGCGGCGCTGGTGCAGACCGGTTTCGAGGTGCTCACCGAGGCGGGCTACGCGCCCGAGATCGCCTACTTCGAGTGCCTGCACGAGCTCAAGCTGATCGTCGACCTGATGTACGAGGGCGGCATCTCCCGGATGCGCTACAGCGTCTCCGACACCGCGGAGTTCGGTGACTACACCCGCGGCCCGCGCGTGATCAACGCGTCGGTCAAGGAGGAGATGAAGAAGATCCTCTCCGAGATCCAGTCGGGCGAGTTCACCCGCGAGCTGATCGAGGACGACGACAACGGCGGCCCGCTGCTCGCCAAGTACCGCGAGCAGGGCGCCCAGCACCCGATCGAGGTCACCGGCAAGAAGCTCCGCGACATGATGAGCTGGGTCGACCGCCCGATCACCGAGACGGCCTGAGAAGGCTTTTCGGCGACGCCCGGGCCTCTGCGGAGGCCCGGGCGTTTTCTGTACGCGGAGTGTGATGTCGGTCACTCTGCGATGAGCTGACGGTGGGAGTCCGGGGCGGCCTACGATCGCGGAAAGGCGGCCAACGGCGGTCGGTCTCCGCGTGAAACACCCGGTTGGAGGCGCATGTGACTCCCGTCGTCCTGATCGCCGAGGAGCTCGCCCCGTCCGCCATCGACGTGCTCGCCTACGACTTCGATGTGCGGCACGTCGACGGCACCGACCGGGCCGCCCTGCTGCGCGAGGTGGCCGAGGCCGACGCGCTGATCATCCGCAGCGCCACCCGGGTCGACGCCGAGCTGGTCGCCGCAGCCGGTCGTCTCAAGGTGATCGCGCGGGCCGGCGTCGGGCTCGACAACGTCGACGTCCCGGCGGCCACCGCGCGCGGCGTCATGGTGGTCAACGCGCCGACCAGCAACATCGTTTCGGCCGCCGAGCAGGCGATCGCGCTGCTGCTGTCGGTCGCCCGGCACACCGCGAGCGCCAGCGCCGCGCTCAAACAGGGCGAGTGGAAGCGTTCCAAATACACCGGCGTCGAAGTGCAGGGCAAGACGGTCGGGGTGGTCGGGCTGGGCCGCATCGGCGTGTTGTTCGCCCAGCGGATGGCCGCGTTCGGCACGCGCCTGATCGCCTACGACCCCTACATCCAGCCCGCCCGGGCGGCCCAGCTGGGCGTCCGCCTGGTCGGCCTCGACGAGCTGCTGCGCGAGAGCGACTTCATCTCCGTGCACCTGCCCAAGACCCCGGAGACGGTCGGCCTGATCGGCGAGAAGGAGCTGGCCACGGTCAAGCCGGGCGTCCGCATCGTCAACGCGGCCCGCGGCGGCCTGGTCGACGAACAGGCCCTCGCCGACGCGCTGCGCGACGGGCGCGTGGCCGGGGCCGGCCTCGACGTCTATTCCACCGAGCCGGCCACCGGGCTGCCGCTGTTCGAGTTCGACAACGTCGTCTGCACCCCGCACCTGGGCGCCTCGACCGCCGAGGCGCAGGACAAGGCCGGTCTCGCGGTCGCGCGCAGCGTCAAGCTCGCGCTCCAGGGCGAATTCGTGCCCGACGCGGTCAACGTGCAGGCCGGCGGGGTGGTCGACGAGGACGTACGCCCGCTGCTCACGCTGGCCGAGAAGCTCGGCAAGGTCTTCACCGCGGTGGCCGGGGGCGTCGCCGCCAGCGTCACGGTCGAGGTGAGCGGCGCGATCGTCTCGCACGACGTCGGCGTGCTCCGGCTCGCTACCACCAAGGGCCTGTTCACCTCGGTGGTCGACGAGCGGGTGACGTATGTGAACGCTCCTCAGCTCGCCGCCGACCGCGGCGTCGAGGTCGAGTTGGTGGTCACCGACGGCGACGACCTCGGGCAAGACCTGGTGACGGTGCGCGGTGCGCTCCCCGACGGCCGTACGGTCAGTGTCGCCGGCATCCTGACCACCGCGGGTCCCCGCGAGATCTGCAAGCTGACCGGCGTCGACGACTTCGACCTCGACCTGACCGCCGACGGGGTGCTCTTGTTCTTCCGCTACCCCGACCGGCCGGGCATCGTCGGCGCGATCGGGACGATTCTCGGCGAGGCCGGTGTCAACATCGCCGCGATGCAGGTCGCGCGCCGCTCGGCCGGCGGCGAGGCCCTGATGACCCTGACCGTCGACTCCTCGGTCGACGCCGAGCTGCTCTCCGCGGTCGCCGCCGAGATCGGTTCGGCCCGCGGCAGCATCGTCGACCTCCGCGGCGAATAGCGGCCGGGAGCTTGTCGTGGCCCCTCTCCAGCCGGACGCGTACTGACGCACGGCAAGGTGCGCGAGATCGCCGGGCGTGCCCGCCCGTTCAGGGGGCCGTCCGGGCGGAGATCCTCGGGTGCCCCGGGCTCAGCCGCGACGACCTCGCCGCCCCCGGTCAGCGGCCGCGAGCCGGGTCAGCGCACCCGGGCGGGCGGGGGATAGACGGTGCCGTCCTGCAGGTCGAGGAGGTCGAGGTTGAGTTTGCCGGCCAGCCGCTCGATCGTCTCGAGCACCACGTCGGGGCAGTTCTCGTCGAGACGCATCCAGATGTGGTCGGCCGCGGCGTGCAGCGGAGCGACCGCCCAGGGCGAGCCGGGCGCCGTGGCGCGGGGGCCGCGGTCAGGATAATCACTGGTCAGGGCATCATAGAAGGCGACGACGCGAGGATCGGCCGGGCGTTGCGGGTGCTCGCCGCGCACGCATCGCGCGTTGGCGTCCCGCACGGCTTCGGGCCGATCCGTGGCGTCCATCGCCCACACCACTAGGTCGAAACTCACCGGCGCATGGTGCCATCACCGCCCAGGCATTGGTCAAACCAGCGCGCCGACACGCGGGGGATGCGTCTTGCGCGTCATTAGTCCGCATCGCTAGCGTTGTCCGTGCCGCGCGACACAGCCGGCGGACGGTCTTCGGGTGACTTGTCCGTTTGCGATGCGCGGTGTGCACCGGCGGGACCGAGCCACGCGTCATCGTCGCCGACAGCCCCCGTGACCGTTTGCCGCGGCGCGGGGGCTGTTCGCGTCCGGCATCGGAAACTCCACCGCCGATGTTTCTTAGCGAGCGTTCAGCAGATGGGACTGGCGTACCGAAGGGCGAGAGCGAAGCGTTAACCTGGTGCGTCGAAACGGCGAAAGAGGGAGCACAGTCGTGAGCGTGGCGCGGATCGCGGTGGTGGCCGGAGACGGCATCGGAACCGAGGTGACGGCCGAGGCTCAGAAGGTGATCGAGGCCGTGTTGCCCGGCACCGAGTTCGACGACTACGACCTGGGTGCCCGCTTCTACAACCGCACCGGCGAGGTGCTGCCCCAGGCCGTGCAGGACGAGTTGGCCCTGCACGACGCGATTCTGCTCGGCGCGATCGGCGACCCGAGTGTCCCGCCGGGCGTCCTCGAGCGGGGCCTGCTGCTGAAGCTGCGGTTCGACTTCGACCAATATGTCAACCTTCGCCCCTCGCGGCTCTGGCCCGGCACCACCAGCCCGCTGGCCGGCGTGAAGGCGGGCGAGATCGACATGGTCTGTGTCCGCGAGGGCACCGAGGGCCTCTATGTCGGCGCCGGCGGCGTGCTCCACAAGGACACGCCGGCCGAGATCGCCACCGAGGAGAGCCTCAACACCCGGCACGGCGTCGAGCGGGTCATCCGCGACGCCTTCGCCCGGGCCCAGCGCCGCGACCGGCGGCATCTGACCCTGGTCCACAAGACCAACGTGCTGACCAAGGCCGGCAGTCTCTGGGCGCGCACCTTCGCCGCCGTGGCCGCCGAGTTCCCCGAGGTCACGACGGAATACCAGCACATCGACGCGGCCAGCATGTTCATGGTCAGCAACCCGCAGCGTTATGACGTGATCGTGACCGACAACCTCTTCGGTGACATCCTCACCGACATCGCCGCGGCCGTCACCGGCGGCATCGGCATGGCGGCCAGCGGCTCCGTCAACCCGGAGCGCAAATACCCCTCGACCTTCGAGCCGGTGCACGGCTCGGCGCCCGACATCGCCGGCCAGGGCATCGCCGACCCGGCGGCGGCCATCCTCTCCGCCGCGCTGCTGCTCGAGCACCTGGGCCACACCGACGAGGCCACGCGCGTAACCGAGGCGGTCGCGGCCGAGGTGGCCGCCCGCACGCCGGGCACCTCGCTGCGCACCGCCGAGGTGGGCGACCGGGTCGCCGCCGCCCTCTGAGCCGAGCCGCAGCGGCAGCGTCAGCCGGGCGGCAGCGTCAGCCGGGCGGCAGCGTCAGCCGGGCGGCAGCGTCAGCCGGGCGGCAGCGTCAGCCGGGCGGCAGCGTCAGCCGGGCGGCAGCGT